>NZ_JBANBK010000008.1:0-155855 GCF_053572325.1 Bradyrhizobium sp. UFLA05-112
CTCGATGAACCATGGCGCATCGATCCGGTCATGGCGCAGGGCCGCCAGGAAGGTCATGGTCTTCCAGCGGCCGTGCGGAACCTTGGCGGGAAGTCTGTGCCCGCGCGGCGCCCATCCCCGCAAAGGCGCCATATCGGTTCTGGTCCAGGTCTCGTCGATGAAGACCAGCCGCTCAGCTTCGACGCGACCTTGATACTTTGTCCATTGGAGGCGCCGCCGCGCCACCTCGGGTCGATCGCGTTCGCCAGCCGCCACGCTTTTTTTTGAAGCTGAGCTTCTCGGCATGCACGAAGTCCCACACCGAGTGGTAGTCGACCTTCAGGCCGCGTCCGGCAAGCTCGGCAACCAGCCCCCGTATGGTGAAATCGCCGTCCTTGATCCGCTGCGACAGCCAGAGCGCGTGCTCGCCCGAAATTGCCTTCGGCTTGTAGCCGCCTATCTGACCAGGCTCAACGCTGCCGGTCTCATCGACCCGCTTCATCCAGCCGATGGCCGTGCTGATCGCCACACCAAACTGCTTGGCCGCCTGATTGCGGGACATCCCGCCCTCGATTGCCGCCACGACGCGCTTGCGAAGATCCAGAGAGTACGGCTTGCCCATCCATGCTGGCCTCCGTCCAGCCAGCATGGTGAATCAGAAACAAGCTGATTTGGGAATCCCAAATCGATTCAACCTAACCCCATCCCGCTTTAGGAATCTACGGCTGCTTTCCCGCCAGCGCCTGGTCGATCGCGCAGCCGCCGATCTCGCTGATGGCGCGCGAGATCACGTCGCCGTTTTTGGCAAAGCCGTCCGACAGGATATCGAACTGCGAGCGGGCAAGCCGAAGCATCACGATCGGCACGGCGACCACGGTCAATCCGCCCCAAAGGCCCAAAT
The DNA here is from genome assembly GCF_053572325.1 of Bradyrhizobium sp. UFLA05-112. NCBI lineage: Bacteria > Pseudomonadati > Pseudomonadota > Alphaproteobacteria > Hyphomicrobiales > Nitrobacteraceae > Bradyrhizobium > Bradyrhizobium sp. UFLA05-112. The sequence continues at coordinate 881 of NZ_JBANBK010000008.1, forward strand.
CGCGGGCAAAGGCGCGGCCCGGGCCTGCCATTCACGCTTTCCCCATGCGTCCGATCCGCCCCAGATGGGTGAAGCCGAAGCCGGCCTGATATTTCAGGCCGTAACCCAGCGCCCGGTCGATGCCGATATGGGCGAGCCAGATCATGGCGATGGAGAGCAGGAGCGGCCATTCCAGCGCAAAGCCCACCGTTAGCAGTGCTACCGGGATCATGTAGCTGTGTGCGGCATTGTAGACGATCGCGCCGGACCGGCTGTCGGCGAGGTATGCCAGGAAGCTGAGATCCGGCGCCAAGATGAGCAGGGCGAAGACCAGCCACGACCCGCCCCAGACCGCATAGAGCAGCATCATGCCGGCAAACAGCGTCAGCCCCTCCAGCCGGAGCAGGACCTTGACGCCGCCGGTCACCTCGCCAGTTGCCGTGACTGCATCGTCCATCTGAATCTCCTGGGATAGGCCCTTGTAATTCCTTGGGCTTTTTAGCCCGTCCGGGCGCGGCGGGCATGCGCAAAGCGGCTTTCCGGCCCGCAAAATGCCGTGTTAGAACCCGCAGCCAATCGCACCTTTAAGAACTGGCGGGAGCAAATGAAGCATATCCTGGACGCCCTTGAAGAACGCCGCGCCGGCGCCAAGCTCGGTGGCGGGGAGAAGCGCATCGAGGCGCAGCACGCCCGCGGCAAGCTGACCGCGCGCGAGCGCATCGAGCTGCTGCTCGACAAGGGATCGTTCGAGGAGTTCGACATGTTCGTCGAGCACCGCTCCATCGAGTTCGGCATGGAGAAGAGCAAGGTGCCGGGCGACGGCGTCGTCACCGGCTGGGGCACCGTCAACGGCCGCAAGACTTTTGTGTTCGCAAAGGATTTTACGGTGTTCGGCGGTTCTCTTTCGGAGACCCATGCGCTGAAAATTACAAAACTTCAGGACATGGCGATGAAGGCGAGGGCGCCAATCATCGGCCTTTATGATGCGGGTGGCGCGCGCATCCAGGAGGGCGTCGCGGCGCTCGCGGGCTACTCCTACGTCTTCCGCCGCAATGTCATCGCCTCCGGCGTGATCCCGCAGATCTCCGTCATCATGGGGCCCTGCGCCGGCGGCGATGTCTATTCGCCGGCCATGACTGACTTCATCTTCATGGTGAAGAACACCAGCTACATGTTCGTCACCGGCCCCGACGTGGTGAAGACCGTTACCAACGAGGTGGTCACGGCCGAGGAGCTGGGCGGCGCCTCCGTGCACACCACACGCTCCTCGATTTCCGACGGCGCGTTCGAGAACGACGTCGAGGCGATCCTCCAGATGCGCCGCCTGATCGACTTCCTGCCGTCGAACAACAGCGACGGCGTGCCGGAATGGCCGAGCTTCGATTCCATCGAGCGGATCGACATGTCCCTGGACACGCTGATCCCCGACAATCCGAACAAGCCCTACGACATGAAGGAGCTGGTGCTGAAGGTCGTGGATGAGGGTGACTTCTTCGAGATCTCGGAAGCCTTCGCCAGGAACATCATCACCGGCTTTGGCCGTATCGCAGGCCGCACCGTCGGCTTCGTCGCCAACCAGCCGATGGTGCTGGCCGGCGTGCTCGACAGCGACGCATCGCGCAAAGCCGCGCGCTTCGTCCGCTTCTGCGATGCCTTCAACATCCCTATCGTCACTTTCGTCGACGTGCCGGGCTTCCTGCCGGGCACCGCGCAGGAATATGGCGGCCTGATCAAGCACGGCGCCAAGCTGCTGTTCGCGTATTCGCAGTGCACCGTTCCACTGGTGACCATCATCACCCGCAAGGCCTATGGCGGCGCCTTCGACGTCATGGCCTCCAAGGAGATCGGCGCCGACATGAACTACGCCTGGCCGACCGCCCAGATCGCGGTGATGGGCGCCAAGGGCGCGGTCGAGATCATCTTCCGCGCAGACATCGGCGACCCCGACAAGATCGCCGCTCGCACCAAGGAATACGAAGACCGCTTCCTGTCACCGTTCATTGCGGCGGAGCGTGGCTATATCGACGACGTCATCATGCCACACTCGACCCGGCGGCGGATCGCGCGGGCGCTGGCGATGCTGAGGGATAAGAAGGTCGAGATTCCCGCGAAGAAGCACGACAATTTGCCGTTGTGAGGGGGAGCCTAGGGTGGGTTAGCGACTTGTCCGCCGTAGCTCGAAGAGCGAAGGTGGAAGCACAACCCACCGGCTGAACCGACCGCGTGTCAGAGTGTCGGTGGGTTACGCTACGCTCACCCACCCTACAGATTCGATCCTGAACCTGATGACCGAAGACGACCCGACCGACGAGATTTCAGACATCGAAGCGCGGATCGAGGCGTTGGCCGAGATCGCCGAACGATGCCGGAAGTTCATTCTGGCCTCGAAGATCGCGATCGCGGGTGGCGGCGGATTGCTGCTCGTCACGATCCTCGGCCTGATCGGATCCGGTCAGGTCGCAGCGCTCGGATCGATTGCCTTGGTGCTCGGCGGCATCGTGTCGCTGGGATCGAACGTCAGCACGCTGCGCCAGACCGACGCCGCGATCAGCGCTGCCGAGGCGCTACGGGCGGAGTTGATCAGCCGGATCAATCTACGCGTGGTGCACGATGCGCCGATGAAGTTGATGTGAGTTGCGGCCACGTGCGCGGTGCGTAGGATGGGTTAGCGTCAGCGTAACCCGCCGGCTTTCCGTGGCGATAGAAGCGGCGGGTTTGCAGCCTCGACGACCGCTCTCGCGTCATTTTTCATTGGCGGGAACTGCCTATATCATTGCGGCAGACGAGATCGACGTCCGTCCGGGGAAATCCAGCCATGTCCACGCTGTTCGCCTTCCTGCACCATCTCTGCGCCTTCACGCTGGTTGCGGCAGTCGCGATCGAGTTCACGCTGATCCGGCAGGAGTTGACGATGGAGTCGGCACGCAGGCTCCAGCGCACCGATCTCGTGCTCGGCATCGCGGCCGGCGCGCTGTTCGTGGTCGGGTCGTTGCGGGTGTTCTTCTTTGAGAAGGGCTCCGACTACTACCTGCACAGTCACGCCTTCATGACCAAGTTCTCGCTGTTCATCATCATCGGCCTGCTGTCGATCATTCCGACACGGGAATTCCTGTCCTGGACCGCGGCGATCAAGGCGGGTAAGGCGCCGGTGATCGACGCGAAACGCAGGCGGCTGGTGACGTCGATCATCCATGGCGAGCTCGCGGCGATCGTCGTCATCCTGCTCTGTGCGGCCATCATGGCGCGGGGAGGGTGGGTTTAGCCGACCGCATCGGCGATCCTCCGCAGCAAACGAGCCCGTGGAGGAACCCATACCAGCAGCCTTCCTTGCCGGGTGTCGAGGCCGGTGCAGACATTGCGTGGCGGAAGACCTGCTGCGAAAGATGGGCTATAAGTTGTCGTGGCTCAATGCAGCCGAAGCGACGGGCCTGCATCGACAATCCGTCGGCCCCACAATAGCGAGACGTCCGGCCCGTTAACCACCGGCGCTCTCTAGCTCCAGACCAGAGGAGCAACAATATGAAGCCAAACGCCCCCGAAGAGTTTCTCGCCAGCTTGATGGATGGAAGTCGCCTGGTGATCAAGGGCAGCACGATGCCGCCCCGGGATCCTGATGACGATGAAGAGGACGAGGAGGACGATGAGGAAGAAGAGGACGAGGACGACGAACCGGCGGTCGTACGCGAACCGGACGAAGACTAGAATAGTGGATGGCAGTGGCGTACAATATCTCCCATGAGTTGGGATGCGAAAGACGTAGCGCTGCTCAAAAGACTCTGGGGCCAAGGCCAGAGTGCCGCGCAGATCGCGCGCCGTCTCGGGTGTAGCCGTAACGCAGTCTGCGGCATGCTAACTCGCTTGGGTCTGAAGCGCGGCCACAAGCCGCCAACGGCAAAACCCCAGATAAGGTCGGTCCGGAGGCAAGAGGCGGTGTTGTCGGCTGCCTGCGCCCAGCCGGCAGCAAAGAAGGTCTCGCGCAAGACAACAGACAAGCAGCCCAAGGAATTCAGCAAGCGCCAGCTTTACGCCATGCTGGCTGAAGCGGTCAGGAATACGGGCTAGCGGTTCACGGCGCCGCCGTTGCGGCTCTCCCTCGATAGCGGGCACCACAGCACCGCCAAGCGGCCTGGGCCCGTCAGCCCTGCGACATGCGCGTCCTCTGAGCGCCGATCCGTGCTAGGTTCGAGGGCGGCAGGGAGCACCTGCTTCCTGCTTCATACCGAACGGGAGAACGACATGCCTGAGAGCATCTACAAGGTCATAGAACTGATCGGTACCAGCACTGACTCCTGGGAAAAGGCCGCCAGCAACGCGGTCGAGCAAGCCGCAAAATCCCTGAGGGACCTTCGCGTCGCCGAGGTCATCAAACTCGATATGCAGCTGGACGCGAAGGGGAAAGTGGAAGCCTATCGCGCCAAACTCAACGTGTCGTTCAAGTTCGAGGGCAACTGAACTCAAGCAAACCTCGCCTGGCGAGGGGATCTTGCGCATGCCAAAGCGCTCAGCCGCGGCACTCCCATTCAAGGCCATTGGAGTGCGTAGGGCGGGTTAGCGAAGCTAACCCGCCCTTTTTGTTCGCAAGGCACACTTGGCGGATGACGCTTCGCCATTCCGCCCTACGAAGCCAGTCGCTGCCTACGCCGCCTTGTTCTGCCGCTTCATGACTTCCTCTGCGCGCTTCTTCAGCTCAGCCGGCGATACGTCCTCGATGTGGGTGCCGATGTGCCATTGGTTGCCGGCCGGATCCTTCACGCCGCCGCTGCGATCGCCATAGAACTGGTCCGTTGGCTCCATCAAGGGGGTGCCGCCAGCCTTGACCGCCTTCTGATAGACCGTATCGACGTTGGGCACGTAGAGATACAGCATCGTGGACGTTGCCTGTGCTCGCTCCGAGGAGTCGGCAATCATCACGATGGAACTTCCTATTTTGAACTCGGCATGCATCACCTTGCCGTCGGGCCGCATCATCGGCTCGAACAAAGGCTGCGCACCGAAGGCGTCTTTCATGAAGCCGATGACCTTCTCCGCGCCCTCGACGACGAGATAGGGCGTGACAGTGTGGTATCCTTCGGGAACCGGCTTTACCTGTGTTGCCATGGCTGTCTCCTTTGGTCTGATGGACTTGATCCATGCAGGACGACCCCACGTGCCCCTGTTTTGTTCGGAATGTTCGATCCCTTCTTTGGACAAAGTATGACCGCCGTTGTGCGTTCCCGGCTGCGCGCGTGTCAGTTTCGCGCAACCTACCTGAATGCAAGGTTCAGCCTGAGTTCATTTCGTCGGCGCGAAACTTCCTTTGCATCATTCAACGCTGATTGAAGAGGAAGACATCATGGAGCGCCGCCACTTTTTGAAACTCGCATTCGGTGTTGCCGCCGGTGCCGCTGCATTGACGGCGGCGGCGCAAGCTGCGCCCCTGGCGCCTCAGCCCATCGAAGGCCCGGCCAACCTGCCGCGCGGCAATCCCGAGATCCATCCCGCTGTCACCAGCAGCGAGGAGGCCGGTCAGCTCAAGCCCGAGGAGGTGCGCTGGCACGGCGGCGGTCATCATTGGGGCTGGCATCATCACCGCCATTGGGGCTGGCGCCGGCGACACTGGGGTTGGCATCATCGTCACTGGGGATGGCGTCGCCGTCACTGGGGATGGCGCCATCGCTGGCACCGTCGCCACTGGCGTCACTGGTAGGGCGTGCTGCAAGCTGCCAGTCGAATCAGAAAGGGGATCGCGTGGCGATCCCCTTTTTCGTGCCCACGAAAACTTCAGGCGTTCAAAAAGAAGATGGCCGCGCGGTGGAACGCGCGGCCATGCTGTTACGCCAAAATCAGATCAGACCGGGCGGCAGCGGCCGGCCCACCAGCGGAAGCCCCACGGACAGACGCGCGGACGGGCGACGACGACCGGAGCGACGACGACAGGTGCGGGTGCTACCATGACCGTACGGCCCATCGGGCGGCAGCCGCCATAGGGGCCGCGATACCAGCCGGGCCCGCAACCGCCAGCGGCGCTGGCTGCTTCGCTGAAACCGACGACAACGCCGGCGAGCATAATGGCGGCAAGAAGATACTTCATTTGAGCTCCCTTTTTCGGTCCTTGGGTCACGCGCTTGCGGCGCACAATGAATCAAAAGGTACGATTCGGCATGTTAAATTTTGGCGACATGCCGAAGCGGCGCGATCCAAATTGGCAATCATGACCTGAATGCGGCATGAACGACGCCGTTCATGCTGCTTGAAGCGACAGGGTAGGGCCAAAGCGTGATGAGTGGGGTGAATCGTCATCGCGCATTGGCTTATTGTTTGAGCATAATCTCCGCGCAAGCGCGTACCGCGCTGGTCGCGCGGGGACGGTCACACGCCATTGTGTGAGTTCACGCGATTTGCGTGATTACTCGTGCCCGTTGCCGAACAGCGCGGCAAACTGCTTCTCGCCGGTGCGGGTGAAATTCACCACGCGGCTGCCGGGCGTGGCATCGCGAGCCGCCCATTTCAATTCGGTGAAGCGCTTCATCATGGCCGCGCCGAGCGTGCCGGCGAGATGATGCCGCCGCTCGCTCCAGTCGAGGCACGCCTTGCAGACCGGCCGGCGCGGATGGGTGAGCATGTCGGGCGAGATCTGCAAATGCTTTGCGAGGAAGCGCTCGCCCTCGACCGTGAGCTCGATGTCCTGCTTCTTCTGCTTCACCAGGCGCCGCTCGCGTAAGGAGTCGAGCATCTGCACGCCGAGGTCGCCGGCGAGATGGTCGTAGCAGATGCGCGCCCGCCGCAGCGCCGGATCCTTCGGCCCGGTGCGCACGCGCATGTGGCCGGCGCGGGCGGCAAGTCCCGCAAGTCCCTCGAGCACGCCAGCGACGTCGGGGTCGGTGAGGCGGTAGTAGCGGTGCCGGCCCTGCTTCTCCGGCTCGATCAGGCCGCCGGCCTCGAGCTTTGAAAGATGTGAGCTCGCGGTCTGCGGCGTGATCCCGGCCTCCTGCGCGAGCTCGCTTGCGGTGAGCGCGCGGCCGTTCATCAGCGCGGTGAGCATGTTGGCGCGGGCGGGGTCGCCGACGAGCGAAGCGACCATGGCAATGTCAGGTCCTGCTTTCATGCTTCGATGATAACCGAAGCATTGGTGTGCGGCAAGGGCGTAGGCTGTGGCCAGCTCGTTATTGCGAGCGAAGAGTGACGGACAAATCGGAAAGCCGATCCTCACCCTGAGGAGCGCGCCCTTGCGCGCGTCTCGAAGGGCGAGGCCACCGGCCGGGCCTTCATCCTTCGAGACGCGCGTTCCGCGCTCCTCAGGATGAGGGCCGGCACGGTTGATTGCGTCGCGATGCTCGCAATGACGGAAAAAAGGAGAACCCACCGTGTCCATCACCGTCTTCATCCGCTACCAGCTCGATCCCTTCAAGCGCGCGCAGTTCGAGGATTATTCGAAACGCTGGCTCACCATCATCCCGAAATGCGGTGGCGATCTCATTGGCTATTTCATGCCGCACGAGGGAACCAACAACATCGCCTTTGCGCTGATCTCCTTCGAAAGCTTAGGCGCCTACGAGGCCTATCGCGCGCGGCTGCGCCAGGACGCCGAGGGGTTGGCGAACTTCCACTTCGCCGAGGAGAACAGGTTTATTCTCGCGGAGGAGCGGACGTTCCTGCGCAAGGTGGTATTGTAGGCGCAAACCAAGACGAAGGAGGCGCCCCATGATCGCCGTGATCTTCGAGGTCTGGCCGAAGCCGGAGCACCGGCAGCATTATTTCGATCTCGCGGCCGATCTGAAGCCGATCCTCCAGACCATCGATGGCTTCATTTCGGTCGAGCGCTTCGAGAGCCTGACCGAGAAGGGCAAGGTGCTGTCGGTTTCGTTCTGGCGCGATGAGGCGGCCGTGGAGGCCTGGCGCAAGACGATGGAGCATCGTCGCGCGCAAGCCAAGGGCCGCGGAAGCTTCTTTGCCGATTATCGCCTGCGGATTGCCAGCGTCGTCCGCGACTACGGCATGCAGAATCGCGACGAGGCGCCGAAGGACAGCCGCGCCGTGCACGATGCGCACTAGCGCTGCACTGGGGCTGCCGGGCGCACACTAGCGCTGCCCCGGATGGGTGCCTATGTCTGCGCGGCCAACAAGGGAGAGAAACATGCACGTTACGACCGCGGACAAGCGCGCGACATTCAGGAGGATGCACGAGAGCGGCTGCTTCATCCTGCCCAACCCGTTCGACGTCGGCAGCGCCAAGGCCCTGCAACATCTCGGCTTCAAGGCGATCGCCTCATCGAGCGCCGGCTTTGCCTGGACGATCGGGCGCGCCGACAACCGCGTCACCGTCGACGATGTCTGTCAGCATCTGGCAGCATTGTGCTCGGCCATCGACATCCCCGTGAATGCGGATTTCGAGGGCGGCTTCGCGGTCGAGCCGGACAAGGTCGCGGAAAATGTTGAACGCGGCGTGCGGACCGGTGTTGCCGGGCTGTCGATCGAGGATTCCACCGGCGACAAGGACAAGCCGCTCTATGATCGCGCGCTCGCAGTCGAGCGCATCAAGGCGGCGCGCAAGGCGGTCGGTGACAGCGGCGCGCTGCTGGTCGGTCGCTGCGAGGCTTATCTGTGGGGCGTGAGCGACCTCAAGCTCGTCATCGACCGGCTCACGGCCTACGCCGATGCCGGTGCTGATTGCCTCTATGCGCCCGGACTGAAGACGCGCGAGGATATTTCGGCCGTGGTGAAGGCGGTCCATCCTAGGCCGTTCAATCTCCTGATCGGCGCCTCCGGCCTGTCCCTGCAAGAGGCCGCCGATCTCGGCGTGCGCCGGATCAGCGTCGGCGGCTCGCTCGCTCGCGTCGCCTGGGGCGGCTTCATGCGCGCGGCGAAAGAGATGGCGGAGAAGGGCACGTTTGCCGAGCTCGGGAGCGGCTATCCCGGCGGCGAGCTGAACAAGATGTTCGGCTGATACATGACAAAAACGGCGGGACGTTAGCGTCCCGCCGTTTTTGTATTTCTGCAGCGTTACTGCGCCTTGCCGGCGTCAGACGGTGCGGTCGGAGCCGGGGCTGGCGGAGCCGGTTGGCTCGGTGCCGCACCCGTGGTCACGCCGGGCGCAGTGTTGCTCTTCGGCGTCACGTCGCGCATGCCCGGAGGCGCGGCCGGATTTGCAGGTGTCGTCTGTGCGGTCTTCGCCGGCGGTTCGGTCGAGGCCTGGTTCACGCTGGTATTGTTCAAGCCGTAGAACACTGCGCCGAGCACCACCGCGATTGCGACCGCAAACAGCGCGATCTTGCCGCTGGAGGCGGGGCCTTCGCCAAGCTCGGGGTCCGCCTGGAGGTCGGCGTCTCGTCGCGCGGCGCGAAGATACTCATCCTCACCGATGGGACGATAGGGGTCATTCGGAAAACGGTCATCGGCCATCGCTTGATCTCCTCGAATGGACTGACCAGACAACCCGGGGATGCGAATTTCGGTTCCGGGGGATCTCATGCTTTCGTCGCATGTTGCCGCGCGCGCTGGAATCGGGAACCTGTTCATTCCGGATGAAACTTGTTCATCCTGGAACCTTCGACGTAAGTTCCGCTCTCGAAACGGGATGACATCCGATGTGGAGCCTGCCACCCAGCGACAGCGTGCTGCATATCCTTTCCCTCGTCGCGGTCGCGGCGCAGGGGATGACGGCTGCGCTTGCCGCGGGTCGGCGCAGCATGGACTGGCTCGGCGTCTGCTTCCTCGGCTGCATCACGGCGCTTGGCGGCGGTACGCTGCGCGATCTCTTCCTCGGCCACTATCCGCTCGGCTGGGTGCAAAACCCCGTCTATCTCGCGCTCAGCGGCGGCGCGGCCTTCATTACGATTCTGTTCGCGCACTTCGTGCATCGGCTCAAGCTGGCCTTCATCGTGCTCGACGCGATCGGCCTTGTGGTCTTCACCATGACGGGCTGCGACGTCGCCTGGCAGATGGATGCCTCGCTGCCCATCGTGATCGTCTCCGGCATGGTGACGGGCTGTGCCGGCGGCGTCTTGCGCGATGTCCTCTGCAACGACGTGCCGCTCTTGTTTCGTTCCGAGCTTTACGCCAGCGTCTCGGTGGTGACGGGCCTGTTCTACGCCACCGCGTTCGGGCTGAAGATCAACGACGAGCTCTGGACCATTCTCACCTTCGTGCTCGGCATCAGCTTCCGCCTGCTCGCGGTCCGCTACAAATGGGAGATGCCGAAGTTCGTGTTCACGGGGGACGAGAAGTAGTGCTTCTTCGCCTCTCCCTGCGCGCGGCTGCTTAATCGCATTTGCGCATCCACAAACTCCGTCATGCCCAGGCTTGTCCCGGGTATCCACGTTCTTGCCGCGCGAACGGGCATGGATGGCCGGGACAAGCCCGGCCATGACGAGGCGGAAACTTCAGCCCGCACAGAGCCTACCGCAAGCGGGGAGAGGGGACTAACTACGGCCCCTGGCTCCGCGCCTTCCCGACCTGCGCCGCCGTGACCAGCGGCGCGGCATTGCCCCAGGAGTTGCGGATGTAGTTCGTCACCGCTGCGATCTGTTCGTCCGACAATTGTTTGGCGTAGCCCGGCATCTCGCCGGTGTTGGGGGCCCGCGGCGTCGTCACGGTGTGGGCGCCGTCGAGAATGACGCGGAGCGTGGAGGACGGATTGTCCGATTGCAGCAGCGCATTGCCGGGCAGCGGCGGGTAGATGCGCGGCGCACCGGAGCCGTCGGCTTCATGGCAGGCAATGCAGAGCTTCGCATAGACCGCCTGGCCCGTCTTCATCTCGGCGTCCGATGGCGGCGTCACCGCTGGCTCGTTCGGTCCCGGGGGCAGCCCCTTCAGGTAGACAGCCATGGCGTGCACGTCGGCATCGCTCATCTTCGAGGTCGAGTTGACGATGACCTCGGCCATCAGCCCGTCGGCGTGGCTCTTGGCATTGCGTCCGCTCTGGAGATATTCGGCGATCTCGTCGACGCTCCACGACTTCAGCCCGCTTCGCACGGCGCTATCGAGCCGCGGTGCAAACCAGCCATCCACCTCGTTGCCCGAAAACGCCAGCTTGCGCTTGTCGGCGCCAAAATAGTTCTTGGGCGTGTGGCAGGCGCCGCAATGGCCGAGCCCTGTGACGAGATAGCCGCCGCGATTCCATGCCGCGCTCTTGAACTGGTCGGGTTCGAACAGGCCGGGCTTGAAGAATAGCCAGTTCCAGGCGCGCATCAGCGATCGATAGCCAAACGGCCAGCGCAGCTCCGGCGACTTGACGCGATTGCTGACGGGCGCCTGCGTCGAAAGATACGCGCGGATTGCCAGCGTGTCGTCCTTGGTCATCTTGGTGAAGTAGGGGTAGGGGAACGCCGGATAGTAATGCGAGCCGTCCGGAGCGATGCCGAAGCGCAGCGCGCGGGTGAAGTTGGCGTCCGTCCAGCCTCCGATCCCGGTGTCGCGATCCGGTGTCAGGTTCGGCGCATAAATCCCGCCAAAGGGCGTGTCGATGCGCTTACCGCCCGCGAACGGTTTTGCGGGGTCGGCGGTGTGGCAGCTCGCACAGTCGCCGGCTTCCACCAGCGCCTTGCCGTGGGCGATCGCCTCCGGTGACGGCTCGCTGGCGGTCGCTACGACCGCACTGCACAACGTGAGCCCTGCTACCAGCGACGCCAGAATCGTCCGCATTCCCGGCCTCCCCCTGCGACCAATCGCCATGGGACGCATTATAGACGCGTTACGTCGTTTCGCGACGCCCCGGGTATGCTGACACAAATTGAAAAGGGCGGGCGGACTTGCCGCCACGAAATTGCGATTTTCGAGGGTAGCCCGCTTTGGTCCAGATTTGTGATGCGGAGGCTTAAAATTCCGACATAGAGTGGCGCGGACACCCGAGGCGCCCTAGCTAAAAACAACGGGCACGCCAACGACTTAAGAGGGCGAAGAGGACAAAAATGGGCATCAACCAGGGTCCGATCAGTCTCGATCAGAAATACACCCAATCCACGGGACACGTCTTCACCACGGGAATTCAGGCACTCGTCCGTCTGCCCATGGCCCAGATCCGGCGCGACCGCGCCGCGGGTCTGAACACTGCAGGCTTCATCTCCGGCTATCGTGGCTCGCCGCTCGGCGGCTACGACCAGCAGCTCTTCGCCGCCCGCAAGCACCTCGAACAGTACAACATCAAGTTCCAGCCCGGCGTGAACGAGGACCTCGCCGCCACCGCTATCTGGGGCTCGCAGCAGCTCAATCTCTCGCCCGGCGCCAAGTACGACGGCGTCGTCGGCATCTGGTACGGCAAGGGTCCCGGCGTCGACCGCTGCGGCGACGTCTTCCGCCATGGCAATGCTGCGGGCTCGGCCAAGAACGGCGGCGTGCTGTGCCTTGCCGGCGATGACCATGGGGCAAAGTCCTCGACCGTCCCGCATCAGTCCGACCATGCCTTCATCTCGGCGCTGATGCCCTATCTCTATCCGTCCAGCATTCATGAGATGATCGAGATGGGCCTGCTCGGCATCGCGATGTCGCGCTATTCGGGCTGCTGGGTCGGCATGAAGGTGATCACGGAGACGGTGGAGACCACCGCCGAGATCGATCTCACCGACGAGATGAAGCCCTTCATCATCCCCACCGATTTCGAGCTGCCGCCCGGCGGCCTCAATCTGCGCTGGCCCGACGACCGCTTCGAGCAGGACCGCCGCCTCCAGGACTACAAGGGCTATGCGGCGATCGCCTTTGCCCGCGCCAACAAGGTCAACCGCGTCACGATGGACTCCCCGAACGCCCGTTACGGCATCATGGCGTCGGGCAAGAGCTATGAGGACGTGCGGCAAGCGCTGCGCGAACTCGGCGTCACCGAGGAGGTCGCCGCCAAGATCGGCCTTCGCCTCTACAAGATCGGCATGCCCTGGCCGCTGGAGCCGGAGGGCGTACGGCAGTTCGCGGTCGGCCTCGAGGAGATCTTCATCGTCGAGGAACGCCGCGAGATCGTCGAGAACCAGGTCAAGCAGGAGCTGTTCAACTGGCGCGACGACGTCCGCCCGCGCATCGTCGGCAAGATGGACGACCACGACAAGCGATTCCTCACCTTCGCCGCCGAGCTGAGCGTCGCATCGCTTGCAAGCTCGATCACCGAGCGGCTCCTTCGACTTAATCTCAACCCTGAGATCGCCGAGATGCTCCGCGCCAAGGCCGACTGGTTCAACGGCCGCCAGGCGACCCAGATGCAGGCCACCGCGCCGGTCTCCCGGACCCCTTACTTCTGCTCCGGCTGCCCCCACAACACATCGACGAAAGTCCCCGAAGGCAGCCGCGCCATGGCCGGCATCGGCTGTCACTTCATGGCGCTGTGGATGGACCGCTCGACCGAAACGTTCACCCATATGGGCGGCGAGGGCGTGCCGTGGGTCGGCATCGCGCCCTTCACCAACGAAAACCACATTTTTGCGAACCTCGGCGACGGCACTTATTTCCACTCCGGCATTCTTGCGATCCGCCAGGCGATCGCCTCCAAGGCCAACATCACATACAAGATTCTCTACAACGATGCGGTGGCGATGACCGGCGGTCAGCGCCATGACGGCGATCTCTCGCCGCAGAAGATCATGGCCCAGCTTCACGCCGAGGGTATCAGCGAGATCTACCTGGTCTCGGAAAATCCCGACGCGTATCCGGCCAACTCCATCGCGCCCGGCGTGAAGAAGTATCATCGCGACGAGCTCGAGAACGTCATGAAGATATGCCGGGAGTACAAGGGCACGTCGGCGATCGTCTTCGTGCAGACCTGCGCCGCCGAGAAGCGCCGCCGCCGCAAGCGCGGCCTGATGGAGGATCCGCCGCGCCGCGTGATGATCAACCCGGCGGTCTGCGAGGGCTGCGGCGACTGCTCGGTGCAGTCGAACTGCATCTCGGTCGAGCCGCTGGAGACCGAGTTCGGCCGCAAGCGCACCATCAACCAGTCCTCGTGCAACAAGGACTATTCCTGCCTCAAGGGCTTCTGTCCGTCCTTCGTCACCATCGACGGCGGCGCGCCGCGCCATCGCGCACCGGCGGAGCTGGCCGATATCGGTGAGCTGCCGGAGCCCACCTCGCGTCCGGCGCTGGACAAGCCCTACAACGTCGCCGTCGGCGGCGTCGGCGGCACTGGCGTGCTCACAATCGGCGCGCTGCTCGGCATGGCCGCCCATATCGAGGGCAAGGCCTCGATGATCCTCGACATGTCCGGCCTCGCACAAAAGGGCGGTGCGGTGCTGAGCCATGTCCGCCTGTCGGATCATCCGGCGGAAGTGACATGCTCGCGTATCGTCACGGGCACGGCGGATCTCGTGCTCGCCGCGGACGAGGTCGTCGCGGTCGCCAAGGATACGATATCGCTCTGCGATAGCAGCCGCACCCGTGGCATCATCAACAGCCACGTCATTCCCACCGCCGATTTCATCCTGAACCGTGACTTCAATTTCCAGACCCGAAAGCTGAATGCGGTGCTGGAGACAGCGCTGCACAAGGACTCCACCTTCTTCGACTTCACCAAGCCCGCGGAGCAGCTCCTGGGCGACGCCATCGCCACCAACATGATGATGATGGGCTACGCCTATCAGAAGGGCCTCTTGCCCGTCGGCGCCGAGGCGATCGAGCAGGCGATCGAGGTCAACGGCGTCGCGATCAAGATGAACAAGGAAGCCTTCCGCCTCGGCCGTCTCGCGGTCGCCGATCCCAAGCGGCTCGCCGACATGCTGAAGGGCCAGGACGAGGTCGTCGCGCCAAAGAGCCTTGAGGCGATGACGCTGGATGAGATCATCGAACATCGCGCCAAGCATCTCACCGCCTACCAGAACGGCCGCCTCGCAAAGCGCTATCGCAAGCTGGTCGACCAGGTTCGCAATGCCGCTGTAAAGGGCGGCTATGGCGAGGCGCTCCCGCGCGCAGTCGCCGTCAACTATGCAAAGCTGCTCGCCTACAAGGACGAGTACGAGGTCGCGCGGCTCTTCACCGACGGCCAGTTCGAACAGCAGCTCCGCGACCAGTTCGAAGGCGACTTCAAGTTCAGCTTCAACCTCGCGCCGCCGATCCTCAGCAATGGCGTCGATGCGCAGGGCCGCCCGAAGAAGCGCGCCTTCGGCCCGTGGATGCTGGGCGCTTTCCGCTGGCTGGCGAAACTCCGCTTCCTGCGCGGCACCCCGCTGGACATTTTTGGCTACTCGGCCGACCGCAAGCTCGAGCGCGACCTGATCAATGGCTACGAGAAGGACGTCGCCACCGTGCTTGGCCTGTTGTCGTCGGTCACCCACGACACCGCAGTGGAATTGTTGTCGCTGCCCGATCGCATCCGCGGCTACGGCCCCGTGAAGGAAAAGGCGGTGGAAGCCGCGAAAGCCCGCTACGCCCAGCTCGCTGCGGACTTGGCGAACCCGCCACCCGCACCGCGCCAGATCGCGGCGGAGTAGGGTGTGTTCGTGCCCCGAATGCATCTGCCGTAGGGTGGGCAAAGGCGCAAAGCGCCGTGCCCACCATCTCGCCGCGACCTCGGCAGAAGAGGTGGGCACGCTGCGCTTTGCCTACCTACAGCACCACAATCTATTGTATTGCGCGGCCGGCCAGATACCCATTGCTACTTTGCATGGGGTTGATTTCGATAAAAATGAAATCGCGACGAGCCGTCGGGCAAATCACCTTTACGATTTCGTCCGATCGAAGCTCTCGTGCCCCGGACGCAGCGCAGCGCTACTTCAGCGGTGCGCCGCAGAGCCGGGGCTCATGTTGCAATGATCTTCGCAGCGGCGTGGGTCCCGGCTCTGCACAGCAACGCTTGCGCGTTGCAGCGCGTCCAGGACACGAGACTATCGGTGCACTTGCGCCCACCCGCTGCGCTCTCGCCTGACGGAATATTTCCGCGCTTGCCAAGCCCGCCGCAGCGCGTCAGAAAAACGGAGCAAGAAGAAACGCCAGCGGAGACTCGACTTGACCATCAAGGGCAAGGCCTACATTGCCGGGATCTATGAGCACCCGACCCGGCATGCGCCGGACAAATCCACCGCGCAGCTCCACGCCGAGGTCGCCAAGGGAGCGATCGAGGATGCCGGGCTCAGCAAGGACGACGTCGACGGCTATTTCTGCGCCGGCGATGCCCCGGGCGGCGCCTGGCCGATGGTCGATTATCTCGGCCTGAACACGAAAAAGCTCCGCCACGTCGACTCCACTGAAACCGGTGGCTGTTCCTACATCATCCACCTCGGCCACGCGGCCGAAGCGATCGCCGCGGGAAAATGCTCGGTCGCGCTGATCACGCTCGCCGGCAAGCCGCGCACCGGCCCAATGCCGCCGCGCGCGGCCGGTGCCGAACTCGATTTCGAGTCCGCTTATGGCGCGACCACCCACAATGCCTATGGCATGTGTGCCATGCGTCACATGCACGACTATGGCACCACCAGCGAGCAGCTCGCCTGGATCAAGGTCGCAGCCTCCCATCACGCGCAATACAATCCGCATGCGATGCTCAAGGACGTCGTCACCGTCGGGGACGTCTTGAACTCGCCGATGATCTCCGATCCGCTGCACCGCATGGATTGCTGCGTCGTCTCCGACGGCGGCGGCGCGCTGATCGTGACGACGCCAGAGATTGCCAAGAGTCTGAAGAAGCCGCTTGTGCGCCTGATCGGTCATGGCGAAGCGATGAAGGGCCCGCGCGGCGGCAAGGATCTCGACCTTACTTACTCCGCCGGCGTGTGGTCCGGCCCGCGCGCCTTCGAAGAAGCGGGCATCACGCCGAAGGACATCAAATACGCCTCGATCTACGACAGCTTCACTATCACGGTGCTGATGCAGCTCGAGGATCTCGGCTTCTGCAAGAAGGGCGAGGGCGGCAAATTCGTCTCTGACGGCAATCTGATCTCGGGCGTCGGCAAACTGCCCTTCAACACCGACGGCGGTGGCCTCTGCAGCAACCATCCCGTCAACCGCGGCGGCATGACCAAGATCATCGAGGCCGTCAGGCAGCTGCGCGGCGAGGCGCATCCGAAGGTGCAGGTTCCGAATTGCGATCTCGCCGTCGCCCACGGCACCGGCGGATTGTTGGGCGTCCGCCATGCCGCCTCGACGGCCATTCTGGAGCGCGTGTGATGAGCGAGACGAGAAAATATCCGGCTCCGGTGACCAACGCCGAGAGTGCGCCGTTCTGGGACGCGGCTCGCCAAGGCAAGTTCATGATCAAGCGCTGCACCGCCTGCGGCGAAGCGCACTACTTCCCGCGCGCGATCTGTCCGTTCTGCTTCTCAGACAAGACGGTGTGGGAGGAGTCTTCGGGCGAGGGCACCATCTACACCTACAGCCTGATGCGGAAATCGCCGACCGGCCCCTATGCGATCGGCTACGTCACGCTGAAGGAGGGCCCCTCACTCCAGACCAATTTCGTCGATTGCGATCTGACGACGCTGAAGATCGGCCAGAAGGTGAAGGTGGCGTGGAAGCCCACCGACGGCGCACCGCTGCCGTTCTTCACGCCGGTGTAGCACGGTCCTCATCCTGAGGAGCTTGCGAAGCAAGCGTCGCGAAGGATGGCCACAGTGGAAAACGCTTCCGGGCATCCTCATGGTTCGAGACGGCGCAAGAGCGCCTCCTCACCATGAGGATGGGAAGCAGCGGGAGGAAACTGAAAAAATGTCCGTCAGATACGACGAACTCAAAGCCCTCAAAAACCTCGGCCAGAAATACGCCTACAGCGATCGCGAGGTGATGCTCTACGCCTATGGCATTGGGCTCGGTGCTGATCCGATGGACGAGAACGAGCTCGCCTTCGTCAACGAGGGCGCGCTGACGCCGCGGCCGCTCAAGGTGGTGCCGACGTTTGCTTCCGTTGCGGCGTGGGGCTCTGGGCCGGGCGAGATGAATCTCAACCGCGTCATGGTGGTCGACGGCGAGCGCGACATCACGTTCCACCAGCCCTTGCCGGCCGCGGCCCACATCACCGCCGACTCCTCGGTGCTCGAAGTCTACGACAAGGGCAAGGACAAGGGCGTGGTGATCAGCCACCAGACTGTGCTGAAGAACGAGAAGGGCGAGAAGCTCGCAACCCTCGTCGCTTCGCGCTTCGCCCGCGGCGACGGCGGCTTCGGTGGGCCGAACCTGACCCAGCCCGATCCGCACAAGATCCCATCGCGCGCGCCGGATAGAACCGTCGACATCTCGACGCGCCCCGACCAGGCGCTGGTCTATCGCCTCTGCGGCGACCGCAACCCGCTGCACTCCGATCCCGAGTTCGCGAAGAAGGCCGGCTTCCCGCGCCCGATCCTGCACGGCATGTGCACCTACGGCATCACCTGCCGCGGTGTGCTCCAGACCTATGCCGACTACGATCCAAGCGCCTTTCGCCAGCACATCGCGCGGTTCTCATCGCCCGTCTATCCCGGCGAGACCGTGACCATGGACATGTGGAAGGACGGCAACGTGATCTCGTTCGAGGCGAAGGTGAAGTCGCGCGGCGTCACCGTGATCAAGAACGGCAAGACGGTACTTGGCTAACGCGGCGCAGCACGCGGTGATGCGACGCCCATTGCCGCCGCAAGGGAGTAGGTCCCGGCTCTGCGACGCAGCGTTTAACGCTGCATCGCGTTCGGGACACGAGAAAGAAAAATAGGGAGAAGCCACCATGGGACTACTCGACGGCAAGGTTGCGCTGATCACCGGCGCGGGCGGCGGGCTCGGTGAAGCCTACGCAAAGCTGTTTGCGCGGGAAGGGGCGGCGGTCGTCGTCAACGACCTCGGTGGTCCCCGAGACGGCTCCGGTGCCGACAAGTCGATGGCGCAGCAGGTGGTCGACGCGATCAAGGCAGAAGGCGGCCGCGCGGTCGCCAACGGCGCTGATATCTCAACGATGGAAGGCGGCCAGTCGGTGTTCGACGACGCCATCAAGCACTTTGGTCGTGCCGATATCCTCGTCAACAACGCCGGCATCTTGCGCGACCAGACGTTTGCCAAGGCGGAGGAGGCTGACTGGGACAAGGTGATCAAGGTGCATCTGAAGGGCACCTTCTGTTGCACATTGCCGGTGTTTCGCTGGATGCGGGAAAATGGCGGCGGCGTCATCGTCAACACCTCCTCGACCTCGGGCCTGATCGGCAATTTCGGCCAGACCAACTACGGCGCGGCCAAGGGCGGCATCTGGGGCCTGTCCAACGTGCTGGCGATCGAGGGCCGCAAATACAACATCCGGATCTGGACGCTGGCGCCGGGCGCGCTGACCCGCATGACCGCAGACC
The DNA here is from genome assembly GCF_053572325.1 of Bradyrhizobium sp. UFLA05-112. Classification (NCBI taxonomy): domain Bacteria; kingdom Pseudomonadati; phylum Pseudomonadota; class Alphaproteobacteria; order Hyphomicrobiales; family Nitrobacteraceae; genus Bradyrhizobium; species Bradyrhizobium sp. UFLA05-112. The sequence goes on from NZ_JBANBK010000008.1 coordinate 20,044, forward strand.
TGCCCCGCTATAAGGAGAACCCCGGTGCGGCGCTCGGGCCGGACGGCATCGCGCCGGCCGTGCTATACATGGTCAGCGATTTGTCGGGCGATCAGACCGGCAAGGTGCTGGGCGTGTCCGGGCCTCGCGGCGTGCGCGAAATGCGGATGATGGAGATGGAAGGCTGGAAACCGCCGCACACGGGCTGGAAGGCCCAGGACATCGTCGATAACGCCAGGGAGATCTTCTTCTCCGAGGACGAGATCAAGAAGTCGGCGCGGCGGTTTTAGGCTGACGTTGTCGTTCCGGGGCACGCGAAGCGTGAACCCCAATGCGCAATTGCGCATTGTGGAACCCCGAGATTCCGGGTTCGATGCTGCGCATCGCCCCGGAATGACGAACAAAGGACAGAGCACTGATGAAACTCACCGCCGAAGCCAAGGGCACTTTCGCGATCGCGCCGACGCCATTCCACGATGACGGTCGCATCGACGAGCGCTCGATCGATCGCCTGACCGATTTCTACGAACAGGCCGGCTGTGATGGCGTGACCGTGCTCGGCATCCTCGGTGAGGCGCCGAAGCTCGATGCCGCCGAGGCCGAGCAGGTGGCGGTTCGCTTCGTCAAGCGCGCCAAGAAGATGCAAGTGATCGTCGGCGTCTCCGCGCCGGGTTTTGCCACCATGCGCTCGCTCGCAAAGGCCTCGATGGAGGCGGGCGCCGCCGGCGTGATGATTGCGCCGCCGCCATCCTTGCGCACCGACGATCAGATCGTTGGCTATTTCAAGCAGGCGGCCGAAGCGATCGGCCCCGACGTGCCTTGGGTGCTTCAGGATTATCCGCTGACCCTGTCTGTCGTGTTCACCCCCGCGGTGATCCGCAAGATCGTCATGGACAATCCGAACTGCGTCATGCTCAAGCACGAGGACTGGCCGGGCCTGGAAAAAATCTCAACATTACGCAATTTCCAGAAGGACGGCTCGCTGCGGCCGCTCTCGATCCTCTGCGGCAATGGCGGCCTGTTCCTGGACTTCGAGATGGAACGTGGCGCCGACGGCGCGATGACCGGTTATGCCTTCCCCGAACTCCTGATCGACGTCGTGCGCCTTTCGAGGGAAAGCAAGCGCGATGCCGCGCATGACCTGTTCGATGCCCATCTGCCGCTGATCCGCTACGAGCAGCAGCCGGGCGCCGGCCTTGCGGTGCGCAAATACGTGCTCCAGAAGCGCGGTATCATCGCCTCAAGCGCGCAGCGCAAGCCTGGCGCGACCATCACGCCGGCGGCGAAAGCGGAGGTCGACTATCTGCTGTCGCGCGTGGCCCGTATCGACAAGCGCGCCAATCTCCAGCCGCAATCGAGCGCCGCAGGTTAGTTGCATGCCAGAAACCGCCGCATCACGCCCTGCTTCGACGATCCTATTGCTGCGCGACGGCGCTGTTAAGGAAGTCGAAGTCTTCATGATGGTGCGTCACCATCAGATCGAGTTCAACTCGGGCGCGCTGGTGTTTCCCGGCGGCAGCGTCGATGCCGGCGACAAGGAGATCATCGCGCGGCCTGCGCTTTATGCGGGCGGCGATGGGCTCTCGGATGCCGATCTCGGATTCCGGATCGCGGCGATCCGCGAGACGTTTGAAGAGAGCGGCATCTTGCTGGCGCGCGAGAAGGGCTCCTCCGCGCCGGTCGGTGCCAAGCGTGCCGGCGCGATCGCGGACGCTCATCGCGTCGCACTCAACGAGCACAAGATCAGCTTCCTCAGCATCCTCTCCGACAACGGCCTCCAGCTCGCGCTCGATGCCCTGGTGCCCTATGCGCATTGGATCACGCCGGAGGGCATGCCAAAGCGCTTCGACACCTGGTTCTTCCTCGCCGCCGCGCCGCCCGACCAGCTCGGCGCCCATGATGGAAGGGAGTCGACGGATTCGATCTGGGTCTCCCCGCGCGAAGCCGTGGCGGGCGGCGAAAGCGGCCGCTTCAAGCTGCCATTCCCAACCACACGCAATCTGATCCGGCTTGCCAAGCAGCCGACGGTGTCGTCCGCTCTCGACCATGCCCGCAGCATGTCCATCGTTACGGTGATGCCGGTGATGACGAAGACTGAAACGGGTCGCCAGCTCCGCATCCCCCGCGAAGCCGGCTACGACGGAGAGGTGTTCGAGGTCGGCGCGCTCGGCTGACATAGTTCGATACGCAGCGAAGTATTTGGAGTTGGGTGCGCGGTAGGTTCCGTCCGATATCAGGACGGAATCGTCATGGACGCCACTCACCAAAACACGACAATCACCGTCGAGCTCGCATTGCTGCTCCTGCTTGCGACGCTCTGGGGCGGCTCCTACACCTTCATCAAGCTCGGCGTCGCCACCATTGCGCCGATTACGCTGATCGCGGCGCGCACTGCGATCGCGGGCACGCTGCTGCTGATGGTCATGCGCCTGCGCGGCATCGCGATGCCGACTGATCTTGCGACCTGGCGCCGCTTTGCCTTCCAGGCCTGCCTCAACAGCGTGGTTCCCTGGACCCTGATCGCCTGGGGCGAGCGCTATGTCGATGCGGCGCTCGCCACCATCCTCAACTCGGCAGCGCCGATCTTCACCTTCCTGTTTACGGCCCTGGTCACAAGGCACGAAGCCACCACGGCGCGAAAACTGTTCGGCGTCGTTGCCGGGATGGCCGGCATCTGCCTGATCGTCGGCGTCGATGCATTCCATGATATCGGCCGCGGCCTCGTCGCCGAAACCGCAATCGTGGCGGCAACGCTGTGCTACGCCTGCGCAGCCATCTTCAGTCGCGGCTTCAGGGGGCTCGATCCGATGGCGCCGGCCGCAGGCTCGCTGCTCGCGGGCGCCGCCGTCCTGATCCCGGCCTCGCTCGCCATCGAGCAGCCCTGGACGCTGTCGCCCTCGCCAGGTTCCGTCCTCGCACTGCTGGCGCTCGCCGTGTTTTCGACGGCTGCGGCCTTTGTGATCTATTTCCGTCTGATCCAGACCCTCGGTTCGGTCGGCACCACCGCACAGGCCTATCTGCGCGTGCCGATCGGCGTCGCCATCAGCGTAGCGTTCCTCGGCGAGAGCCTGAGCCAGACGGCGTGGATCGGGCTCACCTCAGTCGTCATCGGCGTCGCCGCCATGGCCATCCCGGGAAGCGCTGTGCGGATGGCTAAGATATGGTAAAAAACCGGTCCCGCCGGCCGGTCGAGGCATGTTCCCCCGGGGGTGGAATACGTCGTATATTGGGACCGAATGGAGTCCGGTCCTGACCAAATGCCTGCCGAACTGACGCCGAATTCGCACCCGAAGCGAGCGTTTTCGCTCTCGATCGGTCAATTGACGTTCGGCAGCTTCATCCTGGTGCTGGCCGTGATCATCGTCACCTCGACCGCGAGTGTGATCGCGATCCGCCATATCGACTCGACCTTCGCCGAGCTCCAGCGCCTGCAGAGCGTCGGCGATCTCGCCGAGGATATCGACCGCCGCATGAACGAATTGCGGCTCGCTGCACGCGATTTCGTCACCGACCCCGGCGCCGGCATCCAGTTCAAGCAGCTCGGGGAAGCCGCCTCGACGCTGAGCGACATCCTGAAGAAGACCCGTATCGAGCTCGCTCCCGAGCAGCAGGACATGATCGATGGGGTCACCGAGCGCCTTGCGACCTATCGGAGCGGGCTGGACCGGATCTCGGCCTTGATCGATCGCCGTGCGCAGTTGCTCGCCGGCCTGCCGCCGCTGCGCGAGGCGTTCGACACAGCCGTTGCCGAAACCGGCGATCGGGAGCTCGCGTCCCGGTTGTCGGAGGCTCAGAGCCGGATCGCACTCGGCTTGCTTGCCCGCAATCCGTCGGCGGCCGAGCAGGCGGCGCAAGGCATGCGGACCTTGACCATTCCCGATGCCAGGCTGAGATCGGCGGTCAATAACTATTCCGAAGCCATCACCGCCGTCGCGGTCCGCGAACGCCAGATCGCCGATATTGACAGCGAAGTGCTGGGGACCGAGGGCAGGCTGATCGGGCGCGTCACCGAGTTGCTGCGCGAGGTCAGCGCCCGGCGCGGGCACGTGCTGTCGCGGGATTTCGCCCGGACGCTGGCGGAGGCGAGGTGGCAGAGCATCGTGCTCGGCACCATCGGCGTGCTGATCGGCATCATTGCTGCCGGGTTCGTGGTGCGCCGGACGGTGCGTCCGCTGGCCCAGATCGCGCGATCGATCCGCGCTCTTGCGGCGGGCGAGAAGAACACATCCATCCCGTCCGCCGAACTCGACAACGAGATCGGCGACATCGCGCGCGCCGCGGAGGTGTTCCGACGCGCCCTGGAAGAAGCCGACACCGCTCGCGAGGCAGCGGTCCGCGCGCTCACCGAGCAGCGCCTCGCGGAAGAAAGCTACCGCAAGCTATTCGAGGGATCGGTCGACGGCATTTACGTCACCACGCCGGCCGGCGATCTCCTCAACGCCAATCCGGCGTTGGCGCGGATGATGGGCTATGATAGCCCGCAGCACCTCATCGACAGCATCAGCGATATCGCTCACACGATCTACGTCCATGCCGAGGCGCGGGAGGAGTATCAGCGCCTGATGGAACGCGACGGGATGGTGCGCGAGTTCGAGTACCAGGTGCGCCAGCGCAGCGGCAACATCCTGTGGCTGTCCGACAGCGCGAGCGGCGTCCGGGACGAGGAGGGAAGGATCGTCCGCTACGAGGGGACGCTGCGCGACATCACCGACCAGAAGCGCGCGGAAGACGCTATCGCCGAAGGCCGGCGGCTGTTGCAGCAGGTCATCGACACCGTGCCGGCCGTCATCAACGTCAAGGACCGCGATCTTCGCTACGTGCTGATGAACCGTTACATGGCCGGCATCTTCGGCATCGAGCCCGGTGACGCGCTTGGACGCACCACCGCGGACCTGATGTCGCGCTACGGCGCGGCCAAGACCGACGAGAACGACAAGCGGGTGTTGAAGTTTCGCAAGGGTCTTGGCTTCTACGAGGAGGAGTACGAGGATTCCTCCGGCAACATGCGGCAATGGTTGGTCAACAAGCTGCCGCTGCTCGATGCCGATGGCGAGATCGAGCGGATCGTCACCGTGGCGCTCGACATCGGCGAGCGCAAACGCGGCGAGCAGGAGATGCGTAAGGCGAAGGAAGCCGCCGAGACGGCACTGCGCAATCTGCGCGAGACCCAGGCTTCGCTGATCGAAGCAGAGAAGCTCGCGGCGCTCGGGCGGCTGGTCGCGGGCGTCGCGCATGAAGTCAACAATCCCGTCGGCATCAGCCTGACGGTGGCGTCCGCGCTGGAGCGAAAGACGGCGGTGTTTTCGTCCGAGGTCGAGCGCGGCGGGTTGCGCCGCTCGACACTCAACGACTACCTCAACACCAGCCGCGATGCATCCTCGCAGCTCGTCGCCAATCTCAACCGCGCGGCCGAGCTGATCCAGTCGTTCAAGCAGGTGGCCGCCGACCGCAACTATTCGGATCAGCGCACCTTTGACCTTGCCGACCTCACCGAGCAGGTGGTGCTGAGCCTGCGACCGGGCCTGCGCAAGCACAACCTGACGCTCAATGTCGAGTGCCAGCCCAACCTGATCATGAACAGCTATCCGGGCCCGTACGGCCAGGTGCTGACCAACCTGTTCCTCAATTCCGTCGCGCACGCCTTCCCCGACGGGCGACCGGGTCTCATCGACATCCGGGTACGCGAATCCGGCAAGGACAATGTCGAGATCATCTTCTCCGACAATGGCTGCGGCATGTCGCTGGACGTCCGGCGCCGCGCTTTCGATCCGTTCTTCACCACACGACGCGACCAGGGCGGCACCGGCCTCGGCCTGCACATCGTCTACAGCATCGTCACCAACCGGTTGGGCGGACGTCTCGATCTCGACTCCGAGCAGGGCGGCGGCACGCGCATCCAGATGATCCTGCCGCGCGTTGCGCCGCTGGAGCTGGCCGCGGAATAGCGCATCCCTAATCGATGTCTGCGAGCTTGTGCAGCGTGGCGCCAAAGATCAGGCTCGCCTTGCCAACCAGCGCAGTTCCCGTCATCTCCGCGCGCGTATCGGTGAAGGTGCCGCTGACGCCGATGCCGACCGGCGCCGGACCGCCGAACAGGGGATTGTCGTCGCCGCGCGGCGAGGTGTGCCGCTGCACCAGCACCTCGCCCTTGAAGGTGTTGTCCTTCACCGTGTAACTGCCGCTGTAATAGAGATAGGCATCGCCGCCGAGAATCTGGCCGTCGCGAAACAGGATTACGCCGCTGCCCTTGCCGACGCGTCCATCGAGCAGCGTCACGTGAATCGAATAAAGACCGTTCTTCATGAAGTCCCGCGGCCGGCTGCCTTCGCCCCTCGGCCTGCCGGTCCGATGTTTATGCCAAAGCGCCATCCTTCGTGCAACGCGGCAGTTCGCCTGCGGCCCTATCGCCAAGCCGTAGTTGTCCCGGCTTGCGCGTGACAGGGGTATGACGGCCTCATGGAGCAGCGAGGCCCTGTGAAGCGAATCAAGTTGGCCCGCGAAATGCATAAACCCTAGTTGCACCGGCCGCGGGGTGCTGGAGCAAGACGAACGTGACCAACTGGATCAATTCCGGCGGCGATGAGCCGCGTCTATACGATGCGTGTGTAGACAATGTCAGTTGTGAAGCAAGTCGTGAAACAAGTCGTGGGCAGATCGGTAGCTCGACGCGCTGGAGACGCGCGGCGAAACTCGGTTGTGCCATACTCCTGGAGGTGCTTGCGGTCCCCTTCGGGCACGCGCGCGACCGCGGTCAATTCGTTAATACCAATGCCGAATTGAAGGCGTGGTTTGACGGCCTGCGCAGCGGCAAGGGGCCGTGTTGCTCCGACGCCGACGGGTCGGCAATCTCGGATTCCGACTGGGAAAGCAAGGACGGGCACTACCGTGTTCGCGTGCCGCGCTATGGCTTCATGATCAACGGCCAGGAGCAGGAGCTGGTGTGGGTCGATGTCCCGGAAGAGGCCGTGATTTCGGAGCCGAACCGGGTCGGGCGCACCATGGTATGGCCGATCTACGGCTACATGGGCGTCACGATCCGCTGCTTCATGCCGGGCAGCATGACATGACGATGTCAGCTCCGGCGTAGCTCGGTGGAGCTGCGCCGGATGGATCGGGCGATGCTGCGCGTCGCAGGATCAGGTGTATTTCTTGTCGCGCTCGAGCAGCTCGACTGAAATACCCTCGGGGCCGCGAATGAAGCAGATGCGAACACCGGGCCGGATCGTCGTCGGTTCGCGCGTGAACTCAACGCCCTTCGCCTTCATCTCGGCGGCAACGGCGTCGATGTCCTTCACCGCGACGCCGAAATGGTCGAGGCCCTGATGGGGATGGGGCGGGGGCGGGTTCATGGGCTTGCCGGGCTCGAGCGGTGCAATGAAGATGTTGGCGCCGCCGAGCTTGACATCGATGCGCGCCGGGCCGCGCACGATTTCGCCACCCAGCACGTCCCGCAGCCAGGCCGCCGTCGCCTCCGGATCGGGGCTGCGCAGATGGACATGGTCCCAGGTGACTACAGGCATTTCATTCCTCCCGTCGGGCTTTGCGGCTTGCGGTCATGTTAGCGATCCCCCGGGCCGATCGCCACTCGCGCATCCCTGTTACCCGAGATTCGGGTGCCTACGGGAACCCAAATCTGCCTTGCGGGTTATGCATGTGGACGGCACGCGCGAGACGCGCGTCGTCGCATATCGGGTGACGCATCCATGCTCGCAGGGCTCTATCGCGTCGATCTCAACGGTTTCGTCAAACTCGGTGCGTTGCTGAGGCCGGCTTTTTCGATGAGGCGAAGAAGCCCATTGTGGTTTGCGGCAGCGGTCCTGGTCGGCGGCGGCGCGTGGGGGCTGATGGCTGCCTCCGAAGGCAATGAGAGCGATGGGATCGAGTTGGCAACCGTCGAGCCTGAGCCTGCGCAGTCTGTGCCAGCGGCGGCTGTAGCGACCCCGGCATCAGTGCCGGCCGAACTCGATCGCCTGCGGATTTCGTCGCAAACCTGGCGCCGTGGCGGGCTCGGATCGCGGGCGCTGGTCACCTTCACGCTGCGAAATGACAATGACTATGCGGTGAAGGACGTCGAGATTGTCTGCACCTTCGCCCGCCGTGACGGAAGCCATCTCACCGATCGCAGGCGCGTGCTTGCCGAAACAGTGAACATGAAAAGCCGCAAGACGTTTGCGCATGTGCAAATCGGCTTCGTTAACGTAAACGCCAGTCAGGCCAAGTGCTCGCTGGCCGCTGCGCGACGTGTGTAAACGGCCATCTGTCGCGATAGGGGAAACCTTGCTGTCGTGCCGTTCGACCGCGAAAAAAAGTTCGCGTTGTCGTTGAACCGAAGCGGCGGCACAGGAACAAATTAAAGGATCGCCGGTTGAGGCGAAGGGCCCGTGTGCTGTTGTGCGGGTGGAGCGCTGCCAGATGCCCATCCTCCGATATTTTATGTTCGTCGGCGGCGCACTGCTTGTGCTGCTGCTGGCCGTGAATCTTACGTTGCCCGAAGGGCCGGTGGGCCCGAGCATCGTGACATCGAGCAACGAGGCGCCGCTGATCCGGATTCGCTCGGATCGCAAGCTGCCGGAACGTGTGGTGCTGGATACCAGCCAGCCGACGATTGCGTCGACAGCGCCGGTGAACATGGCAAGCGTTGCTCCGCAACCTCCTGCGCAGTCGGCAACCGGCGACGCGTCAGCCAAAGCACGTGTCCGCGAGACCTTCGCCCAGTTCATTCCGACGGAACCCAGGGGTGAGGTCAAGAAGCCGGTCCAGCCGAAGCGCAAGGTCGCCAGGCGGTCTCCACAGCCCTACTACTATGGGCAGCCGACATACTATGGTTATGGGCAGCCGATGTTCGGCAGGCCGATGCGCGTCGCGCAGCAGCCCCATTTCGGGCTCTTCAACTCGACCTGGTGAGCGTCCTCTAACCTGCCCGGATCGGGCAGGTGGGGGCTTTTGCTCGGTTAACCTCTCTGCTAATCCCAATGCAGCCGAACTGTCGGGCTCCCCAGCCTGACGGAACTCGGAACTCGCCCGGTTCCGGGCAGGATGCGCTCGTAGCTCAGCTGGATAGAGCATCGGATTTCGATTCCGAGGGTCGGGAGTTCGAATCTCTCCGAGCGCGCCAGTAGGCTGGCCGAAAAGCCGTCGAGTTCCCGGCATCGCCTCCTACCGAGCGATGGAACGGCGGCTTTTGCGGTTTCTGGCAGAAGCTTTCAAAGAACGAGCACGCCTCGCATGACGACGATCCCCGTCCCGGAGAGTTCCGGTTCGGGTGTCAACCTGATCCGCAGAATACTGCGACGGCCCATTTTTGTGCCTTGCTCGATCGTCAGATCGTTGGCCTGCAACGTCCCCGTGGCCGCGAGGTAGGCCGCAAGGGGGCCAGCAGCCGTTCCCGTCGCGGCGTCCTCCCACAGTCCCACCGTCGGATTGAAGAAGCGGGCATAGGCTGTGCCAGGCGCGTCAGGATCGAGAGCGTAGAGATAGCAGCCTTCCGCCGAGGTTTCTGACAGAACAGCGAGCAACGCACCGGCATCGGGGCGTGCCCTGTCCACAATGCCGGCATTGCGAACGTGCACCATCAGATGAGCGGCGCCGGTGTCGGCAGGTCGCGGTGGCGGCTCAGGAAGGACATCTCCGCGATCGAGGCGCAGGGCGGCAGCCAGCGGTACGATGTCTTCCAGTGGATCAGACAAGCGCAACGGCGCCTGACGCATTCGGCCGTGGACACGGCCATCGATCGATTCAAGGACGATCGGCAGGACATCCGAACCGATCTCCTGTCGGAATGTCCGCGCGGGGGTGAGCGGGCCCAGATCGCCATGTTCTCCGAGCCAGAGCCACGCACCGAGCGCATTGTGCCCAGCGCCGAATACTTCTGCGCCGCTCGCGGTGAAGGACCGTAGCTTCCAGTCTGCGCACATGCTGCGCATGATGAACGTCGTTTCGGCCTGATTGAACTCGCCCGCGATCCGTCGCATCGCATCGTCCGATAAATCGTCGGCCCCTTGCACCACGGCAAGCGGATTGCCCGACAACGGCCTGTCGGCGAAGACATCGATTAGTCCCACGACGAGGTCAGCCATGGATTCCTTCTTTTCTTGATGAGAATTTTTATTTGCGTGTTCCTTTTTGGGATCATAATCCCAATGTGCTAAAGGAGAAAAATCGAAATCCTCAGCTTAGAGATGAGTCAGATTCATCATGGCCGCTTCGCGCCTGCCGCCATTGTCGTCGCTGCGCGCCTTCGAGGCGGCGGCGCGGCGGAAAAGCTTCAAGGCCGCAGCGGAAGAATTGCTGGTGACGCCCACGGCCATCAGCCATCAGATCAGGCAACTCGAAACCTATCTGGGCTTTCGCGTTCTGGACCGTACTCTCAGGGCCGTGGCGCTGACCCGGCCGGGCCAAGCTCTCTACGAGGCTACCGCGACCGGTTTCGGCGAGATCGAGAGAACCATCTCGCGGCTGCGGGCGGACACTGAACGAACGATCGTCACCCTTTCATCCACAACGGCATTCCTGAGCCACTGGCTCATTCCGCGACTGGATTCACTGCGGCAGGCAGTTCCGGAGATCAATCTCAGGCTGCATACGTCCAATGCCGTCGAGGAACTGCGGCCGGGAGGTATCGAAGCAGCCATACGTTATGGGAGCGGGCCATTTCCCGGTGCCATCAGCGTGCCCCTTTGCGTCGACGTGTTCACGCCCGTGTGTAGCCCACATCTCGGCATATCGCGCCTGGACGATCTGCGAGGCTCGACACTGATCCATATCGACGGGCGAACCCGACCGGCACTAACGCCGGACTGGTCCCGCTGGTGCGCACAGGCGCGTGTCACGGAGGTGGATACCGATGCAGGTCCCCGTTTCTCCGATAGCATGCTGGCGGTTCAGGCCGCGATTGCCGGCCACGGCGTCGTCATAGTCAGCCGGCTCCTGATCGCCGATGCTCTTGCAGCGGGCCTGCTGGAGGCGCCGTTCGCGCAGACCTTGTCTGGCGACACCTACCATTTTTCATGCGCAATGGGATTGGAGCAGCGCCCCGACATCGCAGCGCTTCGGACATGGTTCCAAGCTGGTCTCGCGACAGGATAGCATCCCACTCAAACGCGCAGCCACTACCGGTTCTGTGATCGCATAGCACGATCAAGGAATCGCGGAGCCATAACCTCACATCGCCGCCGATGCGGTCAGCGACCGATCAGGCTGATCTGCGCCGTCCAAACGTCACGATATGCGTCAAGGCCGGAAATCGGAGTTGCGGGGACGGGCATTGGCGCCGCGATGGGGTAGGAAGGCGGCCAATGCGCAAGCATTGCGGCACCGCGGGCCGTGCCCGCGGCGTCTTCCGCGGCAAAGACGCGCTGGGTCGGTCGCAACGCGCCGAGAGTCTGACAGAAAGGAAGATTGCCGGCGAAGGCCCCCTCGACGATGAGATCGCCGCTGTTCGCTCCCATGCGCGTCAGCATCAGATCGCTGACCAGGGCACAATAGAGCGTCGCAAGCGCGGTCCGATCGCGCGTTGCGACTTCGCCGCGGATCAGGCCTTTGGTCGCCGCATAAGGTCCGCCGTGGCCGGAGAAGCAGGGTAGGGCAATCGCCCCCGAGGCGATGACGCGCGCGATCGCGTCACGATCAGGATTGCCGCTGCCGCCCGCGACGACGGCGTATTCGCGTCCGCCCATAAAGCGCCCGCAGGCGATCGGTTGGCCCAGCGCGCCGACGTTGGCGAGCGTGTCGTCGCGAGGATCGAGCTGATCGAGAGCAAGGCCCACGCTCATCAGGATCACCCAGGTGCCGGTCGACAACACGGTGAACGGCGCCTGGCGCGAGACGAGGTAGGGCAGAAGTGAAGCGTTGGAATCGTGGATACCGCAAAACACTGGCGTTTCCGGCGCCAGCCCGCATGCGGCGGCGATTTCGGCTTTGATCGGACCGAGCGGATCAAAGGCGCGGCGCAGGGGTGGCAGCAAGTGGTCGACGCCGAGCGCTTTGACGAGGCTCGAGACTTGTCCCTGCCGCGGCGCCCAGAGATCCGTATGGGCACCGAGTGTCGTGACTTCAGAGACAGCGACGCCGCTCAGGCGCCAGGTCCAATATTGCGGATAGCCGACGAAATATCTCCCTTTGGCAAAGAGGTCCGGACAGCGCCACTTCTGATAGGCGAGCTGCCGACCGAGATTGAGGCCCGCTGGCAGCTTCGGCGACAGGCTCTCCGAAAAGGGTGGCCGCAAACTGGCATAGTCGGGCTCGATCACTTCTACGCCCGTGAATTCGTAGTCCATGACCGGAGCGGCGAGCTCGCTCTCGCCGATCAAAGCCCCGGCTGCGCCATGCGCGGTCGGAACGATGGCGCTGATCTGATGCGTGCGTGCGGCCTCATCAAGCGCATCGAGGAAGAAGCTCCACGCGCTCTCAACGTCTTCGTGCGGATAGGGCGGGCCTGGTCGAATGCGGTTGGGCGCCGACTTTTCCCAGAGAAGTCGGCCGTCGTCGAACAAGGCAAGCTTTACATTTGTCTTGCCGATGTCGAGCACTGCGACCGTCTGGCCCATCATTAAGCTACATCTCAACAGGCGACGTCATGAGTGTCACGGCTGGTTTGTCATGGCCACGACGCGAAAACCAAAAGGGCGTCGCCCGACCGCGTTCTGCGGCCGGGCGACGAGTCCAGATCAGAAATCGAAGTCCTTGACGTTCTGCTTCGTGAAGATGAAGGGCGAGCCAAGCAGGATCTCGCTGCCATTGACCACGTTCAGCTTGCCGAGCTTGCCTGCGTCCACCGAGGTCGCGCCGGGCTTCAGGGTGCCGTCGACGACCGCGCGCATCACGTAGGTCGCGGCATAGCCGAGATCGACCGGATTCCACAGCACGACCGACTTGACGCAGTCCGCGTTGACATACGGCTTCATCGCATTCGGGGTGGCAAGGCCGACCACCGCCACCTTGCCGCAGAGCTTGGCCTTGGTCACGGCTTCCGCCGAAGCGGGTGTCGCGACCGAGGTCATGCCGAACAGGCCAGCCAGCTTGTCGCCATGCTTGTTGATCAGCGTCGTCGCCTGGTTGAAGGACAGGTTATTGTCCTCCTGCGCCTCGACCGTTTCCAGCCATTTCAGCTTGGGATGACACTTCTGAGCATAGGCCCACATTTCGGCGATCCAGCGCGCCTGGTTCGGCGTCGTGAAGGTCGAGGTGACGATTGCGAAGCTCTTGTCGTCGCCGGCCTCCTTGGCCATCGAGTCCATCATCGCCTTGGCGATGCCGTTGAACTCGGCCTGATTGACGAACCATTCGCGCGCGTCCGGCGTCGAATTGGCGTCATAGCCGACGACATGGATGCCCTTCGACAGAGCCTTCTTCAGGACCGGCGCGATGGCCACCGGATCGTTGGCGGCGAAGAGAATGCCGTCGACGCCGCTGGTGATGTAATTGTCGATGAACTTGATCTGCTCGTCGATCTTGGCCTCGGTCGGGCCGTCGGTCTTCACCGTGACATTGCCGAGCGCCTTGGCTGCGTCCTGCATGCCTTTCGAGGTCGCGTTGAAATAACCGATGCCGATCAGCTTCGGCACGTCAACCAGCGTGATCGGCTTGCCGGCTTTGTCGGCCGCATTGGTTGGCCGGCCGCCGTCATAAGGCTTGGCCGCGGGCGCGGCGTTCGCCTCGCCGGCAGAACAGGCAAGCGGATTGACCGGCAGGTCGTCCGCGCCGTCCCATCTCTTGTCCGCCGCCGAGGCCGTTCCGGCCAGCAGCGTCGCGCTGAGGAATGCAAAGGCTAATCCGAGCTTCATCTTGTTGTCCTCCCATGTTTAAGCCGCTGTTTTCGCGGTCAGACACTCCATCAAACGCCGTCGCGGCGCCGCTGGAGCGAACTCGCCACAAGAGTTGAAAGGATGAGCACCGCGCCGATGACCACGATCGTCGCGTCGCCCTTGACACCGGTCAGAGCCAGTCCGTTTTTCAAGAGCTGGATCATTGCGAGGCCAACCACCGTGCCCCAGATCGTGCCGATGCCGCCGAATATGCTGGTGCCACCGAGCACCACCGCCGCGATCACGTCGAGCTCATAGCCGATCCCCATGTCCGAGCGGGTCGTGGTCACGCGCGAGACGAGAACACAGGCGGAAAGGCCGGCCATGAAGCCCGATAGCGTGTAGATGATCAGCTTGACGCGATCGACCGGCAAACCGGAAAAGCGCGCGGCGGTCTCGTTGTTGCCGATCGCATAGAGCGTCCGGCCGAAGGTGGTGCGGTCAAGAACGATCGCCGAGACCACGATCGCAATCAGCAAGAGCCAGAGCTGCGCCGGCACGCCGAACAGGTTTTCCTGTCCGATGAAGTAGAACCATTCCGGGTAGCCGCGCACCGAACGCGCCTGGCTGATCCCTTCGGCGAGCCCGCGATAGAGCGCGAGCGTCGCGATCGTCATGATCAGTGGCGGTACCTTCACCCTAGTGATGACGATCCCATTGAGGAAACCTGCCGCGGCGCCGACGAGTAGCGAGAAGCAGATCGCCAACGGCAAGGGAAAGCCGAAAATCTTCCAGGAATAGCCGAGCAGGATCGCGCACAGCCCGACGATCGAGCCGACCGAGAGATCGATGCCGCCGGTGATGATGATGAAGGTCATCGGCAGCGCGATCAGCCCGACCTCGGTGGTCAGCCTGCCTTGATTGAGCAGATTGTCGAGCGTGAGGAAACGACTGTTCAAGCCGCCGAGCACGATCAGCGCAATGAGCAGGATCACTGCGAGCATGGTCTCGTGGCGCAGCAGCCACCAGGGCACGACACGCTTGGCGGCCTGGGGAAGTGGGATTTCGCTCATGGCGCTCATGCTCCGGCCATGCGACGGCGCCGCAGAATGTCGGCGATCACGGTCACGAGGATGAGCACGCCCTGGACCGCGCGGATCCAGTAGGGCGAGACGTCGATGAAGACCAGCGCACTGGCGATCTCCGCGATCAGTACGGCCGCAAGCGTCGAGCCGATAACCGTGCCGACGCCGCCGAGAATGCTGACGCCTCCGACGACCGACGCGGTGATGATCGTCAGCTCGAGATTGGGCGGCACAGTCGACTGGATGACGCGCAGCTGCGTCGCGTAGAGCAGGGCGGCCGCTCCGGCGAAGAAGCCGTGCAACGCGAAGACCATCACGATCGTGCGCGGCTGCGAAATGCCGCAGAGCCGCGCCGCTTCGGCGTTGCCGCCGACCGCGTAGATGGCGCGGCCCGAGGCCGAATAGCGCATCCACAAGGCGGCCAGGATCGTCACCAAAATCATGAGAAAAACCGGAAACGGCAGCACGCCGAAGAGCTCGATATCGGCGAGATGGAAGCTGTCGGGCAGGTCGGTGATCCATTTGCCGCCGGTGACGCTGATCAGACCGCCTTTGAGGATCGACAGCATGCCGAGCGTAACCACGATCGCCGGAATGCGCAGATAGGCGATGATGGCGCCCTGCAAGGCCATCACGAGGACGCCGGCAACGAGCGCCGCGAGCCAGGCGACCACGATCGGCGCGCCGTTCACGGCCAGAGTGCCGCTGATCGTCGCCAGGACGCCGATCAGCGCGCCAACGGAAATATCTATGTTGCCGGAAACGATCACCATCGACATGCCGACTGCCGCGACTGCGATATAGGCGTTGCCGAGCAGCACGTCGGAAAGATTGCGCGCCGCCAGAAAGCGCGGATTGTAAAGGCCGACGGCGATGGCGAGTCCGATCACTGCGATCGCGAGCAAAGCCTCCTGCGAGGCAAGCACCTTCAGCCGCCGCCGCGGATCAGCCTCGGCGCCGGCCAAGGTCACGGTCGTCATGCCGCTTCCTCCGCGTTGTCATGACTGCCCATCATCGCTGCGCCGATCGACTCCTGGGTTGCTTCTTCGCGCGAGAATTCGGCAACGATACGGCCTTCGCGCATCACGAGGATGCGGTCGCTCATGCCGAGCACTTCTGGCAGCTCGCTCGAGATCATCAGGATGGCGAGCCCCTGGGCCGCAAGCTCGCCCATCAGCCGATGGATCTCGGCCTTGGCGCCCACATCGATGCCGCGCGTCGGCTCGTCGAGGATCAACAGCTTCGGCCCATTGGCGAGCCATTTGCCGAGCACGATCTTCTGCTGATTGCCGCCGGAGAGCTTGCCGGCGGTCTGCTCGAGCGAGCTCGTCTTGACCGCAAAGCGCTTGACGCCGTCGCCGGCGAGCTTTCGTTCGGCGCCGCGATCGATGAAGCCGCCGAATGCGATCTTGCCAAGCGCGGCGAGGCTGAAGTTCTCGCGCACCGTCATCGGCCGCACCAGGCCCTGCGTGCCGCGATCTTCGGGAACATAGGCGACGCCCAAAGACCGTGCCTGTGCCGGCGAGCGGATGTCGACCTTGTGTCCGGCGATCCGGATTTCGCCGTTATCGGCCGGCGTGACGCCGAAAATGGTTTGCGCCAGCTCGCTGCGACCCGAGCCGACGAGGCCGGCAACGCCGACGATCTCGCCGGCGCGCACCGTGAGCGAGACGTTCCTCGTCAGTGGCCGTCGTTCGAGGTTCTTCACCTCCAGCACCGGCTTGCCGATTGGAACCGTGATCTTCGGGAACAGGCTTTCGATCCTGCGGCCGACCATCAATTGCACGAGTTCGGCCGCGTCCGTGTCGGCAACGCGCTTGGTAGCGACATGGGCGCCATCGCGCAGCACCGTGACACGATCGGCGATCGCGAAAATCTCGTCGAGCCGATGGCTGATATAGATCACGGCGACACCGCGGGCTTTCAGCTTGCGCACAATGTCGAACAGCCGCGTCACGTCGTACTCGGTCAGAGCCGCGGTCGGCTCGTCCATGATCAGTATGCGCGCGTCCTGCGACAGCGCGCGCAGGATCTCGACGCGCTGACGATTGCCGACGCTGAGCGAGCCGACGATGCGGTCTGCCTGCAGGTCATGAATCTCGAGCGAGGCGAGCAGCGCATTTGTCTTCTCCCGCATCGCCCGCCAGTCGATCCGGCGGAGGCCTGCGCGCGGCGCATGCCCCATGAAGATGTTCTCGGCGACGGTGAGCTCCGGAAACAGCAGCAGCTCCTGATAGATCGTGGCGATGCCGGCGCGCCGGGCATCGTCCGGCCGTGCGAGATCGACCGGCTTGCCGTCCACGAGAACCTCGCCGCGATCGGGCGGGAACACGCCCGAAACGATCTTGATCAGCGTCGACTTGCCGGCGCCGTTCTCGCCGAGCAAGGCGTGGACTTCGCCTTTGGCAGCGTCGAACGAGACGCCGGACAGCGCCCGCACGCCTGGAAAGGATTTCTCGACCGCGCGCACCGACAGAAGCGGCGCCGCAGGAGGATGACTGTGCGCGTCCGTTGTCATGGTCACGCCGCCGCAATGGTTTGAGCGCCCGCATCGACGACAACGACGCGGACACCATGTGCGCGCAGCATGTCGAGTGCGTCGCTCGGCGCATCGGAATCGGTGATCAGCATATCGATGCGCGAGAGCGGGCAGACGACAAGGCTGCCGCGCGAGACGAACTTCGAGGAATCGGCCAGCACGATCAGCTTGTCGGCACGCTTCAGCAGTTTGGATTCGGCGCGGGCGAGCAGGGGATCGCCCTCGATCACGCCGAGCGGTCCGATCGAGATTGCGCTCATGAACATCCGCGTCGCCGAATAGTGCTGGATCGCATCCTCTTCAAAAGGCGAGACGATCATTCCCTGCTCACGATAGACCTCGCCACCCGGCAAGGCGACGCGGCATTTCGACGTGTGGATCAGCGCGTCGGCGAGCAGATAGGAATTGGTCAACACCTTCAGACGGCGCTCGCGCAAATACTCGCCCATCTGGTACGTCGTCGTGCCGCCATTGATGATGATCGTCTCGCCGTCGGTGCAGAGGGCGACTGCCGCTTTCGCAATGGCGCGCTTGGCGTCGATGTTGAGCGTCTGGCTGACGTCGAAGGAGCGGGTGGCAAGGGAGAGGACGTCGCCCGGTGCGTTGGCGGTTTCCGGCAGGGCTTCGAGTCCGCCGTGCACCCTTATCGCGACACCTTGCTCGGCAAGCCTGGCGAAATCGCGCCGTATCGAGGCTTCGGAGACGCCGGTCGCGCGACAAGCGTCGGCGATGCGCACCAGCGACCGCTCACGCAAGAGTGCCTTGATGACCTGCCAGCGTTCCCGCTCGTGCACGTCGCCCTCCCTTTTGCCCGTAAATAGGTCACGCTCTCGACGAGTGGTCAACTGCAAACCGTCAAATTCGCTCAATATCGCGCCGCATCAATCATATTGCGTCGCACTGCTGAGTGTCGGTGATTGACCTTGATTGAATCCGTGGCCTAAGCTGCCCAGAGATCAAGCACAGGGAGAATGCCTAATGAGCGAGGTCGCGGCCACGCCCCTGCCAAATCTCTGGGACGACGCGCTCGCCGCCGGGCTCGATGAGGCAGGTCAGTTGCTGTACCGCTCGAACCTGCTCGGGGCCGATCTGCGCATCACCAATTTCGGCGGCGGCAACACCTCAGCCAAGATCGAGATGAAGGATCCACTGACGCGCGAGACTACACGCGTGCTCTGGGTCAAAGGGTCTGGCGGCGACCTCGGCTCGATGAAGCGGGACGGCTTTTCAACGCTGTACCTCGACAAGCTCGAGAGCCTGAAAGGCCTCTATCGCGGCCTCGCCCATGAGGACGAGATGGTCGCCTTGTTCAATCACTGCACCTTCGATCTCAATCCGCGCGCGACTTCGATCGATACGCCCCTGCACGCCTTCGTGCCGCACCGTCATGTCGATCACGTCCACGCCGACGCGGTCATCGCCATTGCCGCCTCAGTCGACGCTGAGCGTCTGACCCGCGAGGTTTTCGGCGGCAAGCTCGGATTCCTGCCGTGGCAGCGGCCCGGGTTCGATCTCGGCCTGAAACTCGGCGAGATGGCCACGCGCCATCCCGACTATGTCGGGGTGGTTCTCGGCGGCCACGGGCTCTTCACCTGGGCCGAGACGTCGAAAGCCTGTTACGAGATGACCTTGCGCGTGATTCAGCAGGCCGCTGATTGGCTTGCGTTGCATGAACAGAAGCCGGCTTTCGGCGGTGCCAAGGTCGAAACAGCTTTGCCGGAGAAGCGCCGCGCGATTGCGGCCAGGCTGATGCCGCTGATCCGCGGTAAGATCTCCTCCGACGAGCGCAAGATCGGCCATTTCACCGATGCCCCGGAGGTGCTGGAGTTTGTCAACGCCAGCGCGCTGACGAAGTTGGCGCCGCTCGGCACCTCCTGTCCGGATCACTTTCTTCGTACCAAGATCCGGCCATTGCTGCTGCCCTACGATCCCGTGCGCGACAATCTCGACGAGGTGATCGCTGGCCTCGACGACGTCCTCGCCGCGTACCGGCGCGACTACGCGGCCTATTACGAGCGCTGCAAACATCCTGACACACCGGCCATGCGCGATCCCAACGCGGTCGTGTATCTCGCTCCGGGAATCGGCATGTTCACGTTTGCCAAGGACAAGGCGACGGCGCGCGTTGCGGCCGAATTCTATGTCAACGCAATCAACGTCATGCGTGGCGCCTCGGGCGTCAGTGCCTATGTCGGCCTTGCCGAGCAGGAGGCCTTCAACATCGAATATTGGCTGCTGGAGGAGGCCAAGCTCCAGCGCATGCCCAAGCCGAAATCGCTTGCCGGGCGGATCGCCTATGTGACCGGCGGTGCCGGCGGCATTGGCGGAGCGACCGCGCAGCGGTTGCTCGATGAAGGCGCTTGCCTCGTCATTGCCGATATCGACGAGAAGGCGCTGAACGAGCGCGTTGCGGCGATCACGAAACGCCATGGCCGCGACGCGGCGATCGGCGTGAAGCTCGACGTGACTGACGAGGCAGCAGTGGTCGCTTCGTTCGAACAGGCCGCGCGCGCATTTGGCGGTGTCGACATCGTCGTCTCGAACGCGGGGATTGCCTCGGCCTCGCCGGTGGAGGACACGAGTCTTGGACTGTGGCAGAAGAACATGGACATTCTCGCCACTGGCTATTTCCTTGTCTCGCGCGAGGCGTTCCGGCTGATGCAGCGTCAGAACATTGGTGGCGCCATCATCTTCGTCGCCTCGAAGAACGGCCTTGCCGCTTCGGCGGGCGCTTCGGCCTATTGCGCAGCCAAGGCGTCGGAGATCCATCTCGCCCGCTGCCTGGCGCTGGAAGGCGCGGCGCATGGCATTCGCGTCAACACGGTCAATCCGGATGCGGTGCTGCGCGGCTCGAAGATCTGGGAAGGCGAGTGGCGTCAGCAGCGTGCGGCGTCCAACAAGGTCACCGAAGATCAACTCGAGGAAGTCTATCGCCAGCGCTCGATGCTCAAACTGTCGGTTTTCCCCGAGGATATTGCGGAGGGTGTCTACTTCTTCGCGTCCGACCTTTCGGCCAAATCGACCGGCAACATTCTTAATGTCGATGCCGGCAACGCCCAGGCCTTCACGCGATGAGCACGCCGTTCTCGATCAGCGCGGATTTCGTCGCCAAGCAGAACGCGCGGCTCGAAGACGCAACCACTGAAGACTTCGATGCCCTGAAGCGCACACTGGCGCGGCACGGGATCGACGCGGACGCCTTGGTCCAGAAGGTCATGGCCTTCGGCGTCGCCATTCCGACCTGGGGCGTCGGCACGGGGGGGACGCGATTTGCCCGCTTTCCGGGGCCAGGTGAGCCGCGCAATGTCTTCGAGAAGATCGACGATTGCGCCGTAATCCAGCAACTGGCGCGGGCAACCCCTGCGATCTCGCCGCACATTCCGTGGGACAAGGTCGACGACTATGCAGCCTTGCGCGAAAAAGCCGCGACGCATGGCCTTGCCTTCGACGCGGTCAATTCCAACACGTTCCAGGATCAGGCGGGGCAGGAGCTTTCGTACAAGTTCGGTTCGTTGTCGCATACCGATGCGCGCGTGCGCGCTCAGGCGATCGCGCACAATATCGAGTGCATCGAGATCGGCCGCAAGCTTGGCTCGAATGCGCTGACCGTCTGGATCGCCGACGGCTCGAACTTTGCCGGCCAATCGAATCTGACCAAGGCGCTCGACCGCTATATCGACGCGATGCGCGAGATCGTCGCCGCACTCCCTGCTGATTGGCGGGTGTTCCTCGAGCACAAGCTCTACGAGCCGGCGTTCTACTCGACCGTGATCTCGGATTGGGGTTCGAGTTTTGCCGTTGCGCAGGAGCTCGGGCCCAAGGCGTATTGCCTCGTCGATCTCGGCCATCATGCGCCGAACGTGAATATCGAGCAGATCGTCGCCCGGCTCGTTCGCTTCGGCAAGCTCGCAGGCTTCCATTTCAACGATTCAAAATATGGTGACGACGATCTCGACAGCGGCTCGGTCGAGCCGTTCCGGCTGTTTCTCGTCTTCAACGAGCTGATCGACGCCGAGCGTCGCAAGGCGGAAGGCTTTGCGCCAGCTTATATGATCGACCAGTCGCATAACGTGACCGATCCGATCGAGAGCCTGATGCAATCGGCGATCGAGCTGCAGCGCGCCTATGCGCAGGCGCTCATCGTCGATCGCGCAGCACTCGAAGCGGCGCAAGAGTCCAATGACGCGCTCGGCGCACATCTCGAATTGAAGCGCGCCTTCACGACCGACGTCTCGCCACTGCTCGCCATTGCCCGCCTGCGCGCCGGCGGTGCGATCGCGCCGATCGCGGCCTATCGCGCATCCGGTTATCGCGCGCAAAAGGCGAGGGAGCGTCCCGCCATCGCCGGAACGTCGGCGGGGATTGTGTAGAGCATGATCCGGAAAAGTGTGAAGCGGTTTTCCGAAAGGATCATGCTCAAGCAATAACCTAAAGCGCGATGACGATGCGTCCCAATCTCATCGCGCTTTAGGCGATAGGCCTCCATCCGCCGTCAGAGCTTCCGCAGCGCCAGGCCGCCATCGACGTGGATGACATCTCCCGTCGAATAGCCGAGTTGGCCTATCGCCAAGGTGGCGACGGCTTTTCCGATATCCTCGGGTTCACCCCAGCGCTTGATAGGCGTGAGACCCTCGCCAATGAGCCGGTCGTACTTATCCTTGGCGACGGCAGTCATTTGCGTTCGGATGATCCCTGGCCGAAGCTCGTAGGACCCGATGCCGTGATCGGCAAGCCGGATCGCGAAAAGTCGGGCCATCATGGACAGTCCCGTCTTGGAGACGCAGTACTCTCCGCGGTCAATCGAGGCGAACTCGGCATTGATCGACGAGATCGTGATGATGCTGCGAAAGTGCTGCGATTGCGCGCCGATCATCCGCCGCGCGACCTCCTGAGTCAGGAAGAAGGGGCCGCGCAGGTTGATATTCATGATGCGGTCGTAGCTCTCCGGTGTCATCTTCAGGAGATCATCGCGCACGCTGACGGATACACCAGCATTGTTGACGAGGCAGTCGATGCCGCCAAAGGCATTCCAGGCGTCGTCCACGAATTGATGGTGCTGCTCGACCCGCGAAATATCCAGGCTGATGGCCTTTGCATCCCCGCCTGCTTCGCGGATGGCTGCCAGCGTCTCGTCGAGATCTTCCGAGCCAGGAAGATCATTCACGATGATCGAGAAGCCGGCTCTCGATAGAGCGAGCGCGATTGCGCGGCCGATGCCGCGTCCCGCTCCCGTCACCAAAGCGCTAGGTCGTCGCTGATCATCCATATCGGTTTCCTTCCATGCGCTCGCGCCGAAGCGAACGGGCACTATTTGGAACGTTCTATAATATGAAGCGTCTGACGTTTGAGGTCAAAATTCCGCAGTAGCCGCAATTTCGAGCCTTGCGCGTCAAGAAGAATAGGAGTATTTGGAACGTTCCAAATTCAGGGAGGCTCGCGAAGGGCATGGCGCGTGCGGGGCGCAAATCTCGTGCGGTGACGATCCTCGACATTGCCAAGTCGGCGGGGGTGTCGAAGTCGACGGTGTCGCTTGTGCTCAAGAGGAGTCCTCTCGTCAAAGAGGAGACGCGCCAGCGCGTGGCAGGCGTGATGGACGCTCTCGGCTATGTCTACAACCGTGGTGCTGCGAGCTTGCGCCGCGCGAGGGCCGACATCGTCGGAATGGTGATCAATGATCTGTCGAACCCGTTTTTTGCCGAGCTTGCCATTGGCATCGAGCGAGCCCTGCAAAACTCCGGGTTTGTTCCGTTCATCGCCAATACTGCCGAGAGCGTCGTCCGGCAGGCCGAGGTGGTGCGCTCAATGCGGGAGCATGGCGCCGCCGGCCTGATCCTTAGTCCGGCGCTCGATACCGATGTGGCGGAGATCTCGCGGCTCGAGGCGCGTTTGCCCATCGTGCTCGCGATCCGGCGGATCATCGGAGCCCGGGCCTCGCTGGTGGTTTCCGACAATCTGGCTGGTGCAACGCGGGCGACCGAACATC
The DNA here is from genome assembly GCF_053572325.1 of Bradyrhizobium sp. UFLA05-112. NCBI lineage: Bacteria > Pseudomonadati > Pseudomonadota > Alphaproteobacteria > Hyphomicrobiales > Nitrobacteraceae > Bradyrhizobium > Bradyrhizobium sp. UFLA05-112. The sequence continues at coordinate 43,372 of NZ_JBANBK010000008.1, forward strand.
TCATCGAGCTCGGCCATCGCGATGTCGCTTTCGTTGGCGGTGTCGGCCGGATGGTCGTCTTCCAGGACCGTGTCGCCGGATTTGCCGGCGCCATGGAGCAGGCGCGACTTGCCGTCGAGCCCGCGCGGATCATTGAGAGCATGCCAACGAAGGATGGCGGCTTCGACGCAATGAAGCGCCTGTTGTCGTCGGAGAGGCGACCGACGGCGGTGGTTTGCTTCAACGACGTCGTGGCCATCGGCGCGATGTTGGCGATCGCACGACAGGGGTTGACCGTCGGGCGCGATGTTGCCGTCGTCGGTTTCGATGACACCGCCGAGGCCCGTCATGTCTCTCCCGCTCTGACCACCGTCTCGGTCGATGCCGGCAGTCTCGGAGAACGCGCAGCGCAGATGTTGCTGAGGCAGATCAACGAGGGCGAGCGTCGTCTCGAGAGCTATGTCGGCGAAGCGCGCTTGGTCGTTCGGGAGAGTTGTGGAGCGACATTCAAACGGAGGATCGCATCTTGAGTGGCCTGCGTTGGGGATTGATCGGTGCAAGTACGATCGCGCGCGAGTGGGTGATCGAGGCCATCCGCGGGGGGAATGGCGAGGTGGTAGCCGTGATGAGCAGCGATCCGGAGCGCGCGCAGCGCTTTGCCGGCGAGAATGGAATCGCGACCGCAACGACGGATCTCGAGGCGTTGCTCGGAAGCGGTATCGATGCGGTCTATATCTCGACAACGAACGAGCATCATTGCTCGCAAACGCTGGCCGCAGCTGCGGCCGGAAAACACGTTCTGTGTGAGAAGCCGCTCGCACTGAATTTGGCGGATGCCAAGCGGATGGTTGCGGCCTGCAAGGCGGCGGGCGTGCAAATGGGGACGAACCATCATTTGCGCAATGCGGCCACCCATCGCGCAATTCATGCCGCGATCAAGGCCGGCCACATCGGCAAGCCGCTGTTTGCCCGCGTGTTTCATTCGGTCTACCTGCCGCCGCATCTGCAGGGCTGGCGGATCGAGCGGCCGGGGTCGGGTGGCGGCGTGGTGCTCGACATCACCGTTCATGATGCCGACACCATGCGTTTCGTGCTCGACGAGGAGCCTGTTGCCGTGACCGCGATGACCTCGCGGGGTGGTATGGGCCAGGCAGGTCTCGAAGACGGCGTCATGGGGGTCGTCCGCTTTGAAAGCGGGCTGATTGCCCAGTTCCACGACGCCTTCACGACCAGATACGCGGTGACCGGCTTCGAGGTCCACGGCGAAGAGGGGTCGCTGATCGGGATCGACTGTATGACCCAGCAGCCGAAAGGCGAGGTCCTGCTGCGGACCAAAGACGGCGAGAGGCAGCTCACGGTCGCGCACGAGAATCTCTATCTGCGGGCGGTGCGCCTCTTCGGCGATGCGGTCGCGGGCCGTGGGGCACCCTCTGCAACGGGCGAGGATGGAATCAAGTCTCTGAGCCTCGCGCTGTCGACGCGTGAGGCTGCACGAACGGGGCACGAGACGCCCATCGATCTGGCGACCTGAGGCGGACTATGGCACGAACGAAGGTCTTGAGCGCTTCTGAGGCGGCCCATCTGATACCCGACGGTGCCGTCGTGACGGTCTCTTCGTCATCCGGGCTGGGCTGCCCGGATGCGGTGCTCGCCGCCATCGGCGCAAGATTTGAAGCCGACGGCCACCCGCGCAACCTGACGACGCTGCATCCGATCGCTGCTGGCGACATGTGGGGCGTCAAAGGCATCGATCACATCGCCAAGCCTGGATGCCTCAAGAAGGTCCTGGCCGGCTCTTATCCGTCCGGCCCTTCCTCGGCCGCTCCCCCCGCGATCTGGGAGATGATCTCGGGGAACAGCATTCCCGCCTACAATGTGCCGTCGGGAATCCTGTTCGACATGCACCGCGAAGCCGCTGCAAAGCGCCCGGGCGTGCTGACCAAGGTCGGCATGGACACCTTCGTCGACCCAGCGCGTGAAGGCTGCGCAATGAACGGCAAGGCTGCTTCCGAGCCGATCGTCAGTCGGGTGAACTTCGCCGGCGAGGACTGGCTGTTCTTCCCGAGCATCATTCCGCAGGTCGCGATCATTCGCGCCACCACTGCGGACGAACGCGGCAATCTTTCGTACGAGCACGAGGGCGGCATTCTCGGGCCGCTCGACCAGGCGCTGAGCGTGCGCAACAATGGCGGCCTCGTGATCGCACAGGTCAAGCGCCTTGCGGCTGCCGGCACCTTGCGTCCTCATGACGTGGTCGTGCCAGGCGTGCTCGTCGATGTGATCGTCGTGGCTCCGGACCAACTCCAGACCACGAACACGCCGTATGAGCCCGCGATTTCCGGTGAGATCTTTCGGCCAATCGCCTCGTTCGAGACGCCAAAATTCGACGTCGGCAAAGCCATCGCACGTCGCGTCGCGATGGAGCTTCGCGACGGCGACGCCGTCAACATCGGGTTCGGCATTTCGGCCAACGTCCCGCGTATTCTGATCGAGGAAGGCCGGCACGGTGCGGTCACCTGGGTGATCGAGCAGGGCGCCATCGGCGGTGTTCCGCTGCTCGATTTTCAGTTCGGCTGTGCGTCGAATGCCGAGGCGATCGTCCAGTCGCCACATCAATTCACCTATTTCCAGGGTGGCGGCTTCGACATGTCGCTGCTCTCGTTTCTGCAGATCGACCGCTCAGGCTCGGTCAACGTTTCCAAGCTCGGCCTCCGTCCCCATGTGACGGCCGGGGCTGGCGGCTTTGTCGACATCACGGCGCGGGCCAAGCGGATCGTGTTCTCCGGCTACTTCACCGCGGGCGCAGGCCTCGAGATCGCCGATGGCTCGTTGCGGATTGCCAGGGAAGGGAAAGTCAAAAAGCTCGTCAACGAGGTCGAGCAGGTGTCGTTTTCGGGCAGGCAGGCGGTCGCGCAGGGGCAGGAGATCGTCTACGTCACCGAACGTTGCGTCTTGAGGCTCGAGCCCGAAGGCGTCACAGTCGTCGAGATCGCGCCCGGTGTTGACTTGCAGCGTGACGTGCTTGCACAATCGGAATTCCCACTGCGAGTGGCGGGCAATCTCAAGTTGATGCCGGCCGTGCTGTTCCGTCCCGAACCGATTGGCCTCGAATTGCGGAGGGCAGCTTGAGCCCGTTTGTCGAATTGACCTTCCAGGGATCGATCGCCCGTCTCGGCCTCAAGCGCCCCGATAAGCTCAATGCGCTTGATCGCGACATGATCGAGGCGCTCGGCGAGGCGGCGCGGGCCATCGAGGCCTCGCGCGAGACCCGCGTGGCGATCCTGTTCGGCGAAGGCAAGGCATTTTGCGCCGGCGGCGATATTGCAGCCTGGGGCGGCTTGCCGGCGCTCGACATGTGGCGCGATTGGACGCGTGCGGGCCATCGCGCGTTCGAGGCGCTGGCGCGCCTGCGCGTGCCGCTCATTGCGGCGCTCACCGGCCACGCATTCGGCGGTGGACTGGAACTCGCCGCGGTGGCGGACATACGTATCGCCGAGCGCGGCATCAAGCTCGGGCTTCCGGAGACGGGACTGGGCATGGCGCCTGGCTGGTCGGGAACGCAGCGACTGGTTCGCCGCTTCGGCGCCTCCGTCGTGCGCCGCATGGCACTCACGGGACGTCTGTTCACCGCCGAAGAAGGTTGCGAGCTCGGTCTGGTCGACGAAGTGACCGACGATGGCCAAGCACTGACACGCGCCGAAAGCCTGGCGTCTGACGTTGCCGCGCGCGGCCCACTTGCCGTGCAGATCGTCAAGGCCATGATTAATGCGGCCGAAGGGGAGGACAGTGACGCCCCCATCGAAGGGCTTGCTGGCGCGCTCACCGCCACGACCGATGATCTCGCCGAGGGCGTTGCCGCCTTCAGGGGCAAGCGCGCCCCTCGTTTTGTTGGACACTAGGAAAGGAGCTTCGGAAGGCGGGCCGCTTCTTATGGGTTCGGCGGCAACCGCAGACGACAACGATAATGATATTCAAGAGCCGAACCGGCCTCTCGAAACGGTGCCGGACCGCTTCCGGCAGGAAACGACCAAAAAAGGGAAGGGACACGCGTATGAAGTTCCGCGCATTTCTGATCTCGACGGCTTTGGCTGCCGTCACCATCAGCTATGGGACGCTGGCGCACGCGGCGGACATCAAGGAAGTGCAGATGCTGCATTGGTGGACGTCAGGTGGCGAAGCGGCCGCGCTCGACGTCATTAAGCAGGCCGTCGCCAAGCAGGGATACGCCTGGAAGGACGTGCCGGTTGCTGGCGGCGGCGGTGGCGCGGCGATGACCACACTGAAGGCCAATGTCGCCGCGGGCAATCCGCCGACGGCATCGCAGATCCTTGGCTACTACGCGCTCGAGTACGCCGAGCAAGGTTCGCTTGCCGATATCTCCAAGCTTGCCGACAAGGAGGGCTGGGACAAGCTCATCCCGGCGGCGCTGCAGAAGTTCGCCAAGACCAACGGCAAATGGGGCGCCGTTCCTGTCAACATCCACTCCGTCAACTGGATCTGGCTGAACAAGGCCGTCATGGAGAAAATTGGCGGCACGGAGCCCAAGAACTTCGACGAATTCGTCGCACTGCTCGACAAGGCGAAAAAAGCCGGCGTCGTTCCGCTCGCGCTTGGCGGCCAGCCCTGGCAGGAAGCGACGATGTTCGATTCGATCGTCGCGTCGACCGGTGGCACCGAGTTCTACAAGAAGGCGTTCGTGGATCTCGACGAGAGCGCGCTCAAGTCGGACACGATGAAGAAGGCTTTCGACAACCTCGCCAAGCTGCGCGACTATGTCGACCCGAACTACACTGGTCGCGACTGGAATCTGGCCACCGCGATGGTGATCAAGGGCGATGCGCTCGTGCAGGTGATGGGGGACTGGGCCAAGGGGGAGTTCGCAGCAGCCCACAAGGAAGCCGGCAAGGATTTCCTGTGCTACCGCTTCCCGGGGACGGACGGATCGGTGTTCTATAACTCCGACATGTTCGCCTTCTTCAAGGTCCCGGCGGACCGCCAGGCGGCGCAGCTTGCACTCGCAGAGGTGACGATAAGCCCCGAAGTCCAGTCGGCGTTCAACGTCATCAAGGGCTCCGTGCCGGCGAGACTGGATGTTTCGGATGCGGCCTTCGACATCTGCGGAAAGAAGGGCATCGCGGACGTCAAGGCGGCCAACGCGAAGGGAACGTTCTTCGGCTCGCTCGCCCAGAACTACGCCCAGCCGCCAGCCATCGCCACGGCGTACTACGATGTCGTGACGAAGTTCATGCATGGCGGCATCAAGACGTCGGATATCGCCGTAACTGAGCTGGTGAAGGCAATCAACGCCGCCAAGTAGTGGCGCAGCGGCTCCTCTCCCGTTTGCTCTGCTCTGTAAACGGGAGAGGCTATTGAAATCGAAGTCATCGCTGCGCCTGCGTCGCCGTCAGGGCTCGTCGCGGCGGCGGGGTGTGGCTTTCGGAGGATCATCATGACCGCGATGACCGAACGCGAGGCGGCAACCGCAATGGCCCGGCGGAAGCTCGGCCCGTCTCTGCGCGGAAGGCTTCAGGACTGGCTGCCAAGGCTTGTGCTGGCGCCGTCGTTCCTGCTCGTGCTGGTCTTCGTCTACGGCTTCAATCTCTGGACCCTGTTTCTGTCGTTCACGAGTTCGAAGGCGTTTCCGACCACAAACCTGATCGGCTTTACCAACTACGTGCGGCTGTGGAACTGGACCTTCGAGACCGACCCGCCGTCGAACTGGTACACCGCCCTCGTCAACATGGGTCTGTTCGGCGGCCTCTACATCTTTTTCTGCCTGTTTCTCGGCCTGTTGCTGGCGATCCTGCTCGATCAGAAGATTCGCGGCGAAGGCATTTTGCGGCCGATCTATCTCTATCCGCTGGCGCTGTCATTCATCGTGACCGGCACGGCCTGGAAATTGTTTCTCGATCCGCGTATCGGCCTGGAAAACGCCTTGCACGATTGGGGATGGACCAGCTTCCATTTCGATTGGGTGGTCGATCCGAAGATGATGATCTATTGCGTCGCGATCGCCGGCATCTGGCAGAGCTCGGGTTTCGTCATGGCGATGTTTCTTGCGGGACTGCGCGGTGTTGATGGCGAAATCCTCAAGGCGGCACAGATCGACGGCGCCTCGACCTACCAGACCTACCGCCGCATCGTCATTCCGATCATACGCCCGGTCTTCTTCTCGGCCCTGATCGTTCTGGCCCATATGGCGATCAAATCCTATGACCTCGTGCTGTCGGTGACCGGCAAGAACCCCGGCGGGGCGGCGGAGCTGCCGTCAACATTCATGTACTCCTATACGTTCACTCGCAACCAGATGGCGGTTGGATCGGCCAGCGCGGTGATCATGCTGATGACGATCGCGGCGATCATGGTGCCCTACATCTACTCCGAAACCAGGGAGCAGAACCGATGAGCGCCGCGGATCTGATCACGTCAGCGCCGGCGCGCCGTGGTCCGGGTCATTCTCGGACGACACGGATCGTCATCTATGGCCTGTTGTTTCTGTTCGCGCTCGTTTATCTCGTGCCGCTCCTGGTCATGGTGATGACGTCGCTCAAGCCGTTGGATGAGGTCACCGGCGGCAACATGTTCGCTCTCCCGCGGCACCTGACGTTCGCGCCCTGGTCCATGGCATGGGGCGAGGCACGCATCGGGGTGTCGGAGACGCGCGGGATCAGTGGCTATTTCTTCAACTCGGTGAAGATGGTCGTTCCGGCAGTTCTGATCTCGACTCTGCTCGGCGCATTGAACGGCTACGTCCTGACCAAGTGGAGCTTTCCCGGCCACAAGCTCGTGTTCGGCATGATGCTGTTCGCCTGCTTCATCCCCTTCCAGTCGGTCATCATCCCGATGGCCGTGATCCTCGGTATGCTCGGCCGCATCGGGGTCGAACTGGCTGACCTGACCGGCTGGTCGTTCGGTCTCGGCAACGCGACGGTCAATCTGGTGATCGTGCACGTCATCTATGGCCTCGGATTCACCACCCTGTTCTTCCGCAACTATTACGCGGCGTTTCCGTCCGAACTCATCAAGGCCGCGATGATCGATGGTGCGAGCTTCTTCCAGATCTTCCGCCGGATCCTGCTGCCGAACTCCACGCCGATCATCATCGTCACCGTGATCTATCAATTCACCAATATCTGGAACGATTTCCTGTTCGGCTCAACCTTTGCGGCCGGCGATACCGCACCGATGACGGTTGCGCTCAACAATCTCGTCAACACCTCGACGGGTGTGGTCGAATACAACGTCAACATGGCGGCCGCGATCATCGCCGCCGCGCCGACGCTGCTCGTCTATGTCATTGCCGGTCGATATTTTGTCCGCGGCCTGATGGCTGGCGCCGTAAAGGGATGAAGAGATGGCCACGCTCGAGATCAGCTCGCTTCGCAAACGCTTCGGGACGATCGAGGTTCTGAAGGGGATCGACATCACGCTCGAGAAGGGCGGCTTTCTGGTGCTGGTCGGTCCGTCAGGCTGCGGTAAATCGACTCTGCTCAACACCATTGCAGGCCTTGAGGGGATCTCCTCGGGCGAAATCCGCATCGGCGGTGCCGTCGTCAATAACCTGCACCCGTCAAAGCGGGACATCGCAATGGTGTTCCAGTCCTATGCGCTCTACCCGAACATGTCGGTCGCCGAGAACATCGGGTTCGGCATGGAGATGCGCGGTGTTCCCCGAGCGGAGCGCGACAAGGCGGTGGCCGGGGTCGCCAAGACCTTGCAGATCGAACATCTCCTGTCGCGCCGGCCGAGCCAGCTTTCCGGCGGACAGAGACAGCGCGTCGCCATGGGACGGGCGCTCGTCAGACGCCCCAGTGTCTTTCTGTTCGACGAGCCGTTGTCGAACCTCGATGCCAAGCTGCGCGTCGACATGCGGGTCGAGATCAAGCGTCTGCATCAGACGACCGGTACGACGATCGTTTATGTCACGCACGACCAGATCGAGGCCATGACGCTGGCGACCAAGATCGCCGTATTGAAGAATGGCGAATTGCAGCAGGTGGGAAGCCCGAGTGAGATCTATAATCGTCCCGCCAACATGTTTGTCGCGGACTTCATGGGGTCGCCGGCGATGAACTTGCTGGAGGGTACCGTTACCCAGGCGGATGGCCAGCAGCGTATCGCGCTCGCGCGCAAGGATGGCTCATCGATCATGCTGCCGGTACCGGCGAGCGCGGATGCTACCGCGCTCAAGGACGGTGCCAAGGTGATCTTCGGCATTCGTCCCGAGGCCGTGAACGATGACGAAAGCATGGACCGCAACGCCAGATCGGTGGTCCGGTTCGATGCAGGTGTGGAGATCATCGAACCTGCCGGATCGGATACCTATGTCGTCATCCGGGTCGCGGGCAAGGAGGTGACCGCTCGCATGCGAGCCGATGCCGACGTCCGGCTCGGACAACAGCACACCTTCGCGTTCAACCTCGACAAGGCGGTGCTGTTCGATCCAGAGACGACACGCCGCATCTGATCGAGCGCTGCGAGAGCTGCATGAAGACCACGGAGACAGCCGATGTCCTCGTCATCGGATCGGGCATGGGCGGTGCGACCTTTGCCGCGGGTCTGGCGCCGACCGGCGCAAGGATCGTGATCCTCGAGCGCGGCCAGCGTTTGCGCGACTGTGAGGCTGCGCGGGACGCGAGGGCGATCTTCCAGCGCGGGGTGTTCCGGCCACAGGAGTCCTGGCTTGATGGGGCAGGGAAGGCCTTCAACCCCGGCAACTACTATTATGTCGGCGGCAATACCAAGCTCTACGGGGCGGTGCTGATCCGTTACCGCGCGGAGGACTTCGCGCCTATCGCGCACCGCGAGGGAACGACGCCGGGCTGGCCGTTCAGCTATTGCGAACTGGAGCCATGGTATAGCCGCGCGGAGCAGCTCTACAACGTGCGCGGCGCGCTCGGGGACGATTCCTCGGAGCCTTTTCACTCGGCTCCTTATCCATTTGGTCCGGTGCCGGATGAGCCCGCGATATCAGCGGTACGGCAGCGGCTCAAGAAGATCGGGCTCAATCCGTTTTCACTGCCGCTTGGTATCGACATCGAGACATGGCTCAAACGCGCCAAGACGCCCTGGGATGCATTCCCGGACGCCGGGCACGGCAAGATGGATGCCGAATCCTGCGGGCTTGCCTGTGCTCTCGCCTACGACAATGTCGAGCTGCGCGAAGGTACGCAGGTCGAGCGGCTTGTCGCCGAGCCGGACGGCAAACGCATCGCCGGCGTCGAAGTCATCCAGGCCGGTGAGCGCAGGATGATCTGTGCCGAGATCGTCGTGCTCGCGGCGGGCGCCGTCAATTCGGCCTCACTGCTTCTGCGCTCGTCCAAGGTCGGCATCGCGAACCGCTCCGATGCAGTCGGCCGCTATTTCATGAACCACAATGCTTCGGCCGTGCTGGCGATCGACCCGCGCGTCGTCAACGACTCGATCTACCAGAAGACGATCGGCATCAATGATTTCTATCTCGATGACGGGCACGGCGGGCCGCCGCTCGGCAACATCCAGTTGCTTGGACGTGTCACCGCGCCGATTCTGAAGGCCAGCATGCCGCTCGCACCGGAATTGGCGCTTGGGCTGATGAGCCGGCATGCGGTCGACTGGTACGCGATGAGCGAGGATCTGCCGAGCGCGGAGAGTCGCGTGACGGTCGATGGCGCGAAGATCCGGCTCGACTGGCAGCGTTCGAACTGGGCGACCCATCTGGCGCTGGTGGCGGCATTGAAGGAACGGCTGCGTGCTGCAGGTTACCCGATCGTGCTGTCAAAGGCGTTCGACCGGCGCACGCCCTCGCATCAGTGCGGGACGGTGCGCATCGGGCTCGATCCCGCGGCATCACCACTCGATCCGTTCTGCCGCGCCTTTGATCATCCCAATCTGTTCGTCGTCGATGCGTCGTTCCTGCCCACTTCGGCAGCGGTGAATCCGTCACTGACGATCGCTGCCCAGGCGTTGCGCGTCGCAGATCATGTTGCGAGGACCGATCTTCGAACTCATGATCTTCGTACCCATGATCTTCGTATCCATGGGGACATGAGATGACGGTTTACGATTACATCATCGTCGGCGCCGGCTCCGCCGGCTGCGTGCTCGCCAATCGACTGAGCGTCGATGCGTCGACCAGGGTGCTCCTGCTCGAGGCTGGCGGCAGCGACAACAACCCGCTGTTCAGCATGCCGGCGGGTTTTGCCAAGATGACCAAGGGCATCGCTTCCTGGGGATACTCGACAGTACCCCAGCGCCATCTTGGCGGGCGCGTGCTGCGCTATACCCAGGCGAAGGTGCTCGGCGGCGGCTCCAGCATCAATGCGCAAGTCTACACCCGTGGTAATGCCCGAGACTATGATGGCTGGGCAGCGGATGGTGCGACGGGATGGAGCTATTCGGATATCTTGCCGTATTTCAAGCGCGCCGAGGACAACCAGCGCTTCGTCGACGCCTACCATGCGCGCGGTGGTCCGCTCGGCGTCTCGGTGCCCATCAACCCGCTGCCGATCAGCGAAGCTTTTCTGCGAGCGGGGCAGGAATACGGGATGCCCTATAATCCCGATTTCAACGGCGCGCGGCAGGAGGGCGTCGGGCACTACCAGGTGACGGTGCGAGACGCGCGGCGGTGCTCGACCGCGACCGCCTATCTGAAGCCGATCCGTCGCCGACCAAATCTCACCGTCCTGACCGGCGCCTACAGCACGCGGATCGTGGTCGAGAATGGGCGGGCTGTCGGACTAGAAACGGTACGTCGAGGGCAACGGGAGATGGTTCGGGCCGAGCGAGAGGTTATCCTTGCGTGCGGCGCCATCGGATCGCCTCGGCTTCTCCTGCTGTCGGGGATCGGTCCGGCCGACCATCTGAATGCAGTCGGTGTCAGGCCGATCCACGATTTGCCGGGTGTGGGTGAGAATCTTCAGGACCACCTCGACCTCTATGCGATTGCCGAGTGCAAGGGCGACTTCACATACGACAGCTATGTAAAGCTGCACCGCACGATCTGGGCGGGACTGGAATATCTGCTGTTCAAGCGCGGACCGGTTGCGTCCACCCTGTTTGAGACCGGGGGCTTCTGGTACGCCGACCCGGCGACGAGAGCGCTGGAATGGCCGGACGTGCAATTCCATCTCGGGCTCGGCTCGGGAATCGAGGCGGGCGTGGAGAAGCTTGAGCATGCAGGCGTCACGCTCAATTCGGCGTTCTTGCGGCCGAGCTCGCGTGGCAAGGTGCGGCTAGCGAGCGGCGATCCTTCCGCAACGCCCTTGATTGATCCCAACTATTGGTCTGATGCGCGTGATCGCTCGGCAGCGATCGAGGGGCTGAAGATGGCCCGCGAGATTCTCCGGCAACCCGCGCTCGAGCCGTTCGTCATGGTCGAGCGGATGCCCGGTGTTGCCGCCACAAGCGAAGCCGCGCTCGCCGACTATGCGTATCGGACCTGCAAGACTGATCATCACCCTGTAGGCACCTGCCGGATGGGCACTGACCAGCTGGCGGTGGTCGATCCGTCGCTGAGCCTTCGTGGCCTCGATGGTCTGCGGATTTGCGACGCTTCAGTGATGCCGCGTATCACCTCATCGAACACGAACGCGCCGACCATCATGATAGCGGAGAAGGCGGCAGATCTGATTCTCGGGAAGACGGCGCTTTCTGCGCCGTACGCGGCGAAGACGGAAGGTGACGTCTTGAAAGGTCCGCTCGGTTGCCCTGCAAATTGAGCAACGAGATATGGCGAGGGCTTGCAAGCGACCGACATGGTCGCGCGACGACGGCCGCTTCGCGCTCATCCCGCGAGAATGCGCCGGCAGGCGTCTACGAACACCTGCGCGCCGGTGATGAGATCAGCGTCAGCCGTGTTCTCGGTCCAGTGATGGCTGATGCCGCCGATCGAGGGCACGAACAGCATTGCCGCGGGCATGATGGTGGCGAGAACCTGCGCGTCGTGGCCGGCGCCGCTGGGCATGCGGACGGAGCGTCCGTTCGCAAAGGCCTTGCCCGCAGCTTCGATGGCCTCCTGGAAGCGCGGATGCATTTTGGCGGGCACGCCGGTGCGTAGCCGCTCCAGCGTCGCGTGACAGGGGCCGCTCAAGTTGGTCTCATCGATCATCGTCCGCAGCAAGGCCTCCAGCCGGGCGATCACGGCCGGATCGTCGTCGCGGATCTGGAACAGCATCTCGGCGCCGCCGGGGATGATGCTCGGTGCCCCCGGATCGAGCGTGATGCGGCCCGTCGTCCACACCGTGCGCGGCCCGGCCACGGCCGGAAACCGCGCGTCGATCGCCACGCAGAATTTGGCCAGCGCCAGCCCTGCGTCCTTGCGCGAGGCCATGCGGGTCGTGCCCGCGTGGTTCTGCTCGCCGACGAAATTGATGCGATACTGCCAGATGCCCACGATCGAGGTGACCACGCCGATCGCAAGGCCGCTCGTCTCGAGCGCGTCGCCTTGCTCGATATGAGCCTCCAGATATCCGATGTGACGTCCTGGTTCGGCAGTGATGCGAGGGCGGCCGGCAAGACCCGCATCGGATAGCGCCTCACGCATGCTCTGCCCGGTGGTGCGGTCGCGCGCAGCGTCGATGTCGGCTTCGCTGACGCCGCCGACATAGGACCTCGAGCCGAGAAAATGCCCGAAATGCCCTTCCTCGTCGCACCACGCCGCGACCTCGACCGCGCCGGGCAGCGACGGATCGGAATTGATGACGCGGGCGGCCTCCAGCGCATAGACGACACCAAGCGGACCATCGAGCCAGCCGGCGTAGTTCTGGCTTTCGAGATGCGATCCGGCCAGCAGTTTCGGTCCCCTGCGCGTGCTCGTGCCGAGGACGTTGCCGATGCCGTCGATCGTACCGGTGAGCCCCGCTTCGGGGAGCTTTTCGACAAGCCATGCGAGCGAACGGCGATGCGACTCGGACAGGGTCGGCTTGTGCACGCCGGTCTTGTAGGCGCCGATGGCGCGGAGCCCGTTGAGGTCGGCAAGCACGCGCTCGCCGTTGGCGACAGAACGATCAGGCATGTTCGGCAACCTTCAACGCCTCGGTGCGGATTTCCTCGACGAGGCGCTCCTTGAGATGGACGAACTCCGGTGTGGTCTTGATCTTGTAGGAGCGCGGATGTGGCAGGTCGACGGCGATCTCGGCCTTGATACGGCCGGGCCGTGCGCTCATGACGATGACGCGGCTGCCGAGGAAGATCGCTTCCTCGATATCGTGGGTCACGAACAGCACGGTCTTCTGGTCGCGCTCCCAGATCCCGAGCAGCATCTCCTGCATCAGCGCGCGGGTCTGGTTGTCGAGTGCGCCGAAGGGTTCGTCGAGCAGCAGGATCTTTGGATCATTGGCGAGTGCGCGCGCGATCGCAGTGCGCTGCTGCATGCCGCCGGAGAGTTGCTTCGGCCAGTGATTTTCGAAGCCGGACAGCCCCACCTGGCGGATGAAGGCGTCCGCGATCTTGCCGCGTTCGCCTTGCGAAATGCCGCGCTCGCGCAGGCCAAAGGCGATGTTCTCCCGCACGGTGAGCCAGGGGAACAGCGTGTAGGATTGAAACACCATGCCGCGATCCGCGCCGGGACCGCTCACCTCGCGCCCGTCGAGCAGAACGCTGCCGCTGGTCGGCCGGTCGAGACCGGCGACGATGCGGAGGAGGGTGGATTTGCCGCAGCCGGACGGACCGAGAATGGTGACGAAGTCGTTGTCGCCAACGTCCAGGCTGGTCGGCTCGAGCGCCTTGGTCGGCGCATGGCCGGCCCGGGCAGGAAAGGTTCGTGAAACCTGATCGATCCTGAGCTTGGTCATGCGAGCTTCCATGGAAACAGCCACGCATTGAATGCCTTGAACAGGAAGTCCGAGACGAGGCCGATCAGGCCGATGACGATGATGCCGAAGATAATCTGCCCGGTGTTGAGAAGGGCCTGGCTGTCGGTGATCATATGGCCGATGCCTGACGATGAGCCGATCAGCTCGGCGACGATGACATAGGTCCATGCCCAGCCCAGCACCAGCCGCAGGATTTCGGCAATCTCCGGGGCCGAGGAGGGCAGCAGCACGCGGCGGATGATGCCGCGGTCGCTGGCGCCCAGCGTATAGGCGGCCTCGACCAGATCGCGCCGTGTGGCGCCGACGGTCACGGCCACCATCAGGATGACCTGGAACACCGAGCCGATGAAGATGACGAGCAGCTTCTGCAATTCGCCGATCCCGGCCCACAGGATCAGAAGCGGGATGAAGGCGGAGGCGGGCAGGTATCGCGCGAAGGACACGAACGGCTCAAGGAAAGCTTCGATCGGCTTGTAGGCGCCCATCAGCACGCCGAGTGGCACGGCAATGACGGCTGCAAGCGCAAAGCCGCCCACCACGCGCCAGACCGTCATGCCGATGTCGAACAGGAAGCCGTGCCGGGTCAGGAGCTCAAAGCCTTCCTGCACCATGGTCAGCGGGTTCGCGAGGAAGGTTTTTGATACATGGCCCCCGAAGGTCGCCCAGGACCACAGGGCAACGAACAGCACGAAGAACGCGAGGCCGTAAGCCGTACGTTGCTTTGCAGTCACGGGATCGAGGGGACGCATCACGGGCGAAGTTTCCGGACGGGCGATATCATGTACCGGTTAGCTCCGCGCGAAGCGAACCGGCTTGGCGCTGGCGGTGACTACTTGATGAAGCTCGCGTCGAAGAGATCCTCGACCTTCGGCGCCGCCTTGATGATGCCGATCTCGAGCAGCAAGTCCGCGGCGTCCTTGTTGAAGGCCAGGAACTCGCCGCCGAAGAACTTCCGGTTCGCGGCCTTGTCCTGCCAGCGTAGATACTTTGCCGAGTTGCCGAACTGCTCGCCGGTCTGCTTCACGTCGGCGCCCATGATCTCATAGGCCTTGGCCTGATCCTTCGCGATCATGTCGAGCGCCTCGAAATAGCTGTCGGCCAGCGCCTGGGCGGCCTTGGGATTCTCGCTCAGGAATTTCGGCGTGCAGCCGAACGTGTCCATCACCATCGGATAGTCGAGCGTGGTGGCGATGATCTTGCCCTTGTCGGGCGCGGCGCGCACCGTCGAAAGGTAGGGCTCATACGTCATCGCGGCATCGTTCTGGCCGGATACGAAGGCCTGCGCGGCCGCGGCCGGCTCCAGGTTCACGACCGTGACGTCCTTCACCGACAGGCCGTTCTTCTTGAGCATCCAGGCCAGCGCGAAATAGGGTGAGGTGCCCGGCGCGGACGCGGCGACCGTCTTGCCCTTCAGGTCCTTGATCGCCGCGAGATCGTTGCGCACCGCCATGCCGTCGGCGCCGTAGCTCTTGTCGAGCTGGAAGATCTGCTTGGTCGCGACGCCATTGGCGTTCCAGGAGATCCAGGTCTCGACCGTCGTCGCGGCGCACTGGACGTCGCCCGATGCTATGGCGAGGTGGCGATCCTTCTGCGGGATCTTCTTGATCGTCACATCGAGGCCGTTCTTCTTGAAGATGCCGGCCTCCTTGGCGAGCGTCAGCGGTGCAAAGCCGGTCCATCCGGAAATGCCGATGCCGACCTTGACGTCGTCGGCGAGCGCCGGCGTCGCGACCGCGAGAGCAATGATGGCTGCGAATGCTTTTGTATTACGCATGATTGTTGTCCTCCGATCGATGTACCGAACCAAGTTGATCTCATCACGTTGCACGAATTGTGCCGCTGCGACATTGCCGCTCAACCTCCCTTGAAACGGGCGACGAGACGGTGTGACTCGCCCGGATAGAGCAGTCGCACCGCGGTCAGCGTCCGCGCGCTGCGCCAGGTGTAACGATCGATCACCAGGCATGGCGCACCGACGGCGATGCCGAGCGCGTCTGCGGTGCGATCATCCGCAACGACAGCGCTGATCGTGTGCTCCGCTTCGGTCCATGGGACATGATGAAGCAGCCACGAGCCGGGCGGCTCGGCTGCAAAGTCGGCGTGTGCTGCTTCCGGCACGGCCTCGAGATCGATCAGCCTGTCCTCGAGCGCGAACGGCACGTTATCGGCGCTGTGGCGGCAGGTGATCGCGATCACCTTGCCGGTCTTCCGCACCCCGAGGCGGGCACGATCGGCAGCACTTGCAGCGCGGCGCGTGCATTGGACGAGCTGATAGCCATAGCCGCGGCCAAGCGCGGTGATCTCCGCGCGAATGTCGGCGATCTTGAGCACCGCGGACAGATGCTGCGGACGGCGGACGAACGTGCCGGCGCGCCGCCGCCGCTCGATCAGGTCGGCCTGCGCAAGCTCCGACAGCGCCTTGTTCACCGTCATGCGTGAGCAGCGATAGCGCGCCATCAATTGGTGCTCGAACGGGATGCGATGACCCGGCGGCCACTCGCCGGTCAAAATCCTGGTCTCGATGTCGCGCCTGATCTGCTTGTAAAGCGTCGGCTTGTCGTCGAGCTTGTCGGTGGCGAGGCTCATGCGATGAGCCTCCGCACCGTCGTGTTGAAGCGTTCCCGCGCCGAGCGGCGAAGCATGTGTTGCCCGCCCTCGACGGCCTTCCTGCCGCCGGACCAGACGGAATCGATCGCGCCTTTGCCCGCCGCAAAGATCCAGCCGTCGAGGATGGCGTCACCACGGCGTCCGGCAAGCGATGGATGTGTGGTGTCGAGAGTGACGATGTCGGCGCGCGCGCCAACTTTGAGCCCCACGACGGCTTGTGCGAGGGCCTGTCCCCCACCGGCCAACGCGCCGTCGAGCAGGGCGCGTCCGGTCGAGGCGCCGGCTCCGTTCGACAGCACGTTGCGCTCGCGATGCTTGAGCCGCTGGCCATATTCGAGTTGGCGCAATTCGTCGGCAACGCCGACCAGCACGTTGGAATCGGTGCCGATGCCGAACCGGCCTTGTGCCTCGAGGAATTCGCGCGCCGGAAAAATGCCGTCGCCGAGGCTTGCTTCGGTCACGGGGCAGAGGCCCGCAACCGCGCCGGTCCTGGCGAGCGAGGTGACTTCCGTTGGCGTCATATGGGTCGCGTGAATCAGGCACCAGCGCTGATCGACGGGCGCGTGTTCGAGCAGCCATTCCACCGGGCGCTTGCCGGACCAGCCGAGGCAATCCTCGACTTCTCTGGTTTGCTCGGCTGCGTGGATATGAACCGGACCACCGTCCGCAAGCGGCACGATCGCTGCCAGCTCGTCCGGTGTCACGGCGCGCAGGCTGTGCGGCGCAATGCCGATATTGGCGCCGGGCAACCTGACAATGGCCTCGCGCGATGCAGTGAGCAATTTTGCGAACTGATCGACCGAGCAGATGAAACGGCGCTGGCCGGCATGTGGCGCGGCGCCGCCAAACGTGCCGTGCGCGTAAAAGCTCGGCAGCAGGGTGAGGGCGATGCCGGCCGTCTCGGCGGCCTGCGCGATGCGCGTCGCCATCTCCGCCGGGTTGGCGTGGGGCGCGCCGTCATGATCGTGATGCAGATAATGAAACTCGCCGACGCGGGTAAACCCCTGCTCGAGCATCTCGACATAGAGCAGGGTGGCGACGCTCTCGACGTCGTCGGGCGTCATGGTGAGCGCGAAGCGATACATCGTCTCGCGCCAGGTCCAGAACGTGTCCGCGGTGTTGCCGCGCGTCTCGGCGAGCCCCGCCATGCCGCGCTGGAACGCGTGACTATGCAGGCTCGCTAGCCCGGGAATGGCGAGTCGATGGCGCTCGTCTCCGGCTGCAGGCGCGACACCCGCTGTGACCTCGGCGATGTTCCCGTCGGTGACGACGACCCGCACGTCGTCGGCCCAGCCCGAGGGTAGCAGCGCGGATGCGAAATGCAGTCGGGTCATGTTTCCTGCCGGCTGGACAGAACCGCGCCACGATTATATGTCTAGACATATAAGTCAAGCGTCCGGCAGCGAAGGGATACCTGCATGGCAAAGCGCTTCGATCGGATCTGGCACAATGCGCGCCTCGCCACGATGCGGGATGTTCTGCCCGATCTCGGCGAGATCGCGCACGGCGTGGTCGCGGCGCGCGAGGGGCGTATCGTCTTTGCAGGCAGCCGTTCCGATTTTCCGGCAGACGCCGATGCGAAGGAGTGGACTGATTGCGCGGGGCGGTGGATCACACCCGGCCTCGTCGACTGCCACACGCATCTGGTCTACGGCGGCAATCGCGCGCACGAATTCGAGCTGCGGCTCAAGGGTGCCAGCTACGAAGAGATCGCGCGCGCCGGCGGCGGCATCGTCTCGACGGTTGCGGCCACGCGGGCTGCGAGCGAGGCGGAACTCGTTGCGAGTGCACTCCCGCGGCTCGACGCGCTGATCGGCGAGGGCGTGACCACGCTGGAGATCAAATCCGGCTATGGTCTCGATACCGAAACTGAGATGCGGCAGCTCGGTGCCGCGCGGGCGCTTGCGCGCGTCCGGCCGGTTGCGATCCGCACCAGTTTCCTCGGCGCGCACGCGCTTCCCGTTGAGGCCGGTGGCGACAAGGATCGCTACATCGATCTGGTGTGTCGCGAGATGCTGCCTGCGGTGGCGCAGGCCAGGCTTGCCGACGCCGTCGATGCGTTCATGGAAGGCATCGCGTTCTCGGCAGACCAAACGGCGCGCGTGTTCGCGGCGGCAAGGGCGCTCGGCCTGCCGGTGAAGCTGCACGCCGATCAACTGTCCAATCTCGGCGGTGCGGCGCTCGCCGCGAAATTCTCCGCTCTTTCGGCCGATCATCTCGAACACACCGATGAAGCTGGTGTGGCGGCGATGGCTAACGGCGGCACGGTAGCCGTCCTTTTGCCCGGCGCCTTCTATTTCATCCGCGAAGAGAAGAAGCCGCCGCTTGAGTTGTTCCGCAAGCATGGCGTCAGGATCGCGCTCGCAACCGACTGCAATCCCGGCAGCTCGCCGCTCACCTCGCTTCTGCTCACGATGAACATGGGCGCAACGCTGTTCCGGATGACGGTCGTCGAATGCCTCGCCGGCGTGACGCGCGAGGGGGCGCGCGCGCTGGGCATGCTGTCGGAAGTCGGCACGTTAGAGGCCGGCAAATGGTGCGACCTTGCGATCTGGGATGTCGAGCGGCCGGCCGAGCTGGTCTACCGGATCGGCTTCAATCCGTTGCATCGCCGCGTCTGGAGAGGCCAGTGAACGGCGCTGCGACACCGATTGTTGTCACACCCGGCCGTGTCAGCCTCGGCGATCTCGCGCAGGTGCTGGCGGGCACGACAGTTGAGCTGGATGCGTCGTTCTGGCCTGCGGTCGACGCTGCATCGGCGATCGTGGCTGCGGCCGCGCAAGCGCCTGCACCGGCCTACGGCATCAATACCGGGTTCGGAAAGCTGGCCTCGAAGCGCATCTCGCCCGACCAGACCGCGACGCTTCAGCACAATCTGATCGTGTCGCATTGCTGCGGCGTGGGGCCGCCGACGCCGGAGCCGGTGGTACGGCTGATGATGGCGCTGAAGATCGTCTCGCTGGGGCGCGGCGCATCAGGGGTGCGGCGCGAGGTCATCGCGCAGCTCGAAACGATGCTGGCGCGTGGCGTCTTGCCGCTGGTGCCGCAGCAGGGCTCGGTCGGCGCCTCCGGCGATCTGGCGCCGCTCGCGCACATGGCCGCGGTGATGATCGGCGAGGGGCAGGCGCTGGTTGGCGGAACGACCATGCCGGGCCGCGAGGCCCTGGCCCGCGCCGGTCTCGCGCCATTGACGCTTGGTCCCAAGGAAGGCCTCGCACTCATCAACGGCACGCAGTTCTCCACGGCCTATGCGATCTCCGGCCTGTTGCGGGCGCACGGGCTGGCCTGCGCGTCGCTGGTGACGGGAGCTTTGTCGGTCGATGCGGCGATGGCCTCGACGGTGCCGTTTCGCTCCGAGATCCACGCGCTGCGCGGCCATGCCGGACAGATCGCCGCCGGCGCGACGCTAATGGCCTTGCTCGACGGCAGCGATATCCGTCAGTCGCACCTGGAAGGCGACGAGCGAGTGCAGGATCCCTATTGCCTGCGCTGTCAACCGCAAGTCGCCGGTGCCGCACTCGATGTGCTGGCGCAGGCGGCGCGCACCTTGATGATCGAAGCCAATTCCGTCACGGACAATCCGCTGGTGCTGGTCGAGACCGGCGAGATCGTGTCGGGCGGCAATTTCCACGCCGAGCCGGTCGCCTTTGCCGCCGACGGAATCGCACTCGCGCTGTCGGAGGTCGGCGCCATCAGCGAGCGGCGCATCGCAACGCTGGTCGATCCCGCCCTGAATTTCGGCCTGCCGCCGTTTCTCACACCCGATCCCGGCCTCAACTCCGGCTTCATGATCGCCGAGGTCACGGCGGCCGCGCTCTATGCCGAGAACAAGCAGCGCGCCGCGCCGTGCTCCATTGACTCGACGCCCACCAGCGCCAACCAGGAAGATCACGTCTCGATGGCCGCGCATGCCGCGCGGCGGCTCTCCGACATGGCGGACAATCTCGCCTCCATCCTCGGCATCGAGCTTCTGGTCGCGGCGCAAGGCATCACGCTGCGCCTGCCGCATTTGACCAGCCCCGCGCTCGCGGCCGTCATCGCTACCTTGCGCGAGGAGGTGCCGGCGCTTGGGCCCGACCGCTACATGGCGGACGACCTCGCCAGGGCCAAGGCGTTGGTCGAGGCCGGCGCGCTGCCGCGCATTGCGAGCGCGGCGCTCGCGAGAGATCCGTTTCCACTGCTTGCCTCAGAGGTCGCCTCATGAACCGCCGACTGGACAATGAACGCACGATCCGCGCCCCTCGCGGCTCCGATATCAGCGCCAAGAGCTGGCTGACGGAAGCACCGCTCCGCATGCTCATGAACAATCTCGATCCCGATGTGGCCGAACGGCCCGGCGAGCTCGTGGTCTATGGCGGGATCGGTCGCGCGGCGCGCGACTGGGAGAGTTTTGACCGGATCGTCACCTCGCTGCGCAAGCTCGAGGGCGACCAGACGCTGCTCGTTCAGTCGGGCAAGCCGGTCGGAATCTTCCGCACCCATGCCGATGCACCGCGGGTCCTGATCGCGAACTCCAATCTCGTGCCGCACTGGGCCACGCTCGATCACTTCAACGCGCTCGACAAGGCCGGGCTGATGATGTTCGGCCAGATGACGGCCGGCTCCTGGATCTATATCGGCAGCCAGGGCATCGTTCAGGGGACCTACGAGACCTTCGTCGAGGTCGGGCGGCGCCACTATGGCGGCAGCCTCGCAGGCAAATGGATCCTGACCGCCGGTCTCGGCGGCATGGGCGGCGCGCAGCCGCTGGCGGCGACCATGGCAGGTGCCTCGCTGCTCGCAATCGAGTGCCAGCCGAGCCGCATCGAGATGCGCCTGCGCACCGGCTACCTCGATCGTCAGGCGAGCACGCTCGATGAAGCGCTCGCGATCATGTCCGAGGCAGCGCAAAGCAAGAAGGCGGTCTCGGTCGGCCTGCTCGGCAACGCCGCCGACCTCTTCCCCGAGCTCGTGCGCCGCGGCGTCAGGCCCGACATCGTGACCGACCAGACCAGCGCCCACGATCCGATCAACGGATATCTGCCGAAGGGCTGGACGCTTGCGGAGTGGGAGGCCAAGCGCAAGGACGATCCCAAGGTGGTGGAGCTCGCGGCAAAGTCCTCCATGGTCGACCACGTCAAGGCGATGCTGGATTTTCACGCGCAGGGCATTCCGACGCTCGACTACGGCAATAACATCCGCCAGATGGCGAAGGACATGGGATTGAACAACGCGTTCGATTTCCCCGGCTTCGTGCCAGCCTATATTCGGCCGCTGTTCTGCCGCGGCGTTGGGCCGTTCCGCTGGGCGGCGTTGTCCGGCGATCCCGAGGATATCTTCAAGACCGACGCGCGCGTGAAGGAGCTGATGCCGCACGACACGCACCTGCACAACTGGCTCGACATGGCAAAGGCGCGCATCAAGTTTCAGGGGCTGCCAGCGCGGATCTGCTGGGTCGGTCTCGGTGACCGGCATCGGCTCGGGCTCGCCTTCAACGAGATGGTGGCGCGCGGTGAAGTGAAGGCGCCGATCGTGATCGGCCGCGACCATCTCGACAGCGGCTCGGTGGCAAGCCCGAACCGCGAGACCGAGGCGATGCGCGACGGATCGGACGCGGTGTCGGACTGGCCGCTGCTCAACGCGCTGCTCAATTGCGCCAGCGGAGCCACTTGGGTGTCACTGCATCACGGCGGCGGCGTCGGCATCGGCTATTCGCAGCATGCCGGCATGGTGATCGTCGCCGACGGCACGGCGGAGGCCGCCCGCCGCCTCGAACGCGTGCTCTGGAACGATCCGGCGAGCGGCGTCATGCGTCACGCCGATGCAGGCTACGAGACCGCGATCGACTGCGCTCGCGCAAACGGGCTCGATCTGCCGAGCCTGGCAGGCTGGAGCGCGATGAGATTAGGATGAATCGTCGTCGCGCTTTAGGTTATGTTTGAGCATGATCTCCGCGCAAACGCGTTCCGCGTTTGTCGCGAGGGAAAACCGCTTCACACTTTTCCGGATCATGCTCTGGTTCGCGGCCTTCGGGATGTACGTTGGGTGCGAGACTTCAAACGCGGAGTTGCTCAGCGATTCCGGCTCATCGGCTGTCCGGATACCAGATCGATGAAATGGACGCGCGCGCAGGCGGGGCAGGTGAAGGCCTCGAAATTCCGTCCCTCGGCGCCCTGCTGCTTTTCCAAATGAGTTTGCACATTCATGCCCGTCTGGGGGCAACGAAAAACGATCAAATCGGCCATCGGCACAGCATGGACGGATGGCTCATTTCGTCCTTGATATAGATCAGTTTTAGAATCGCCCCAGTCCCACGGCACCATCCCGCAAATGCGAAGGGGCCCCGAAGGGCCCCTCAAGGTCACCAACGGCGGTAGCCATAATAGCGTGGACCGTAATAGCGCGGTCCATAATATCTGGGTCCGTAATAGGGTGCATAGCCGTAGCCATAAGAGTAGCTCGGCTGCCGCCAGCAGCGCCCCCAGGCATCGCAGACCAAGCGAACCTGCTCTGCATCTGGCGTCACCTGCGGGGCAGGCGCAACTGGCATGGCCGAGGCGGCCGGCGATGCCGCGACCGCGGCGAACAATGACGCGGCAACGAGGCCAATTCCAAACTTCATGATGTGTCTTCCTTTGCTTATCGGCCGCAAGATATCGAACAGGTTCTGATCAAATTGTGGCGGAGCCGAAATGTAATGCTGATGAATGAATCTTCATCCGGGCGGTCGCGGAGCCGGGATAATCGCTCACGCGCGGCACCGCTTTGATACTTGATCTTGCGCAATTCGCGCGCGCTCCGGCGCCTCTAGTCTGCGTGGTGTGGGGAGCGGCGACGTGCCGGTCCCTCAAGAAGGTGAACCACCATGCTGACCATTCCCAGCCTGTCGATTTCGCCCGAGAAGGTCTTCTTCATCATTGCAAAGTCGCGCCAGTCCGACAGCGGGGCGGACGGTGGCGGCGTCATCCTGGACAGCGGCGACGACGACATGAGCTATGGCCGCGGCGGCAGGGGAGAGGCGACCGATCGCGCGGAGCTGGCCGGCTTCATCCGCGGCCTCAATGTCGACGAGCAGATTGATCTCGTGGCGCTGACGTGGCTAGGTCGCGGCGACGGCGACCTTTCGACCTGGCGTGAGCTGCAGACCCAGGCCGCGCAGTCCCACAACAATCGTACCGCCTCCTATCTGATCGCGACGCCGATGCTCGCGGACTATCTGGAGGAGGCGATGACGCAGTTCGGCAAGTCCTTCGAGGAGTTTGAAGAGCATCTCTGACCGGCCGGCGTGCATGGTTTTCGCGCGGGCGCGCGCTTGGCACGATCCGGGCTGATGACTCGGCCGCAGTACGCAATGCTCTGCATGGCGAGGTCAGCAAGGACCTCGTCATGCTGCCGGTCTATGAGATCGAGAAGCAGGCGTCCGGCGCGCCCCGATACGCTCGCGCCGGCAGCGCGTCGGCGTCCCTCAGTAGCAGGGGTGCCGGCGCCTATCCTGGCCGATATAGGCAGCCGAGCTCTGGTAGCACTGAATGGTCGACGGTCCGTCGTAGTAGGCGAAGCTGCCCGGCGCGACTCCCGGACCGTAATTGTGGATGTAGCTGATCGGGTACGGCAACGGATTGACGTGATGGTGGTACCGGTGATGGACGCGCGCCTCGGACAGGCTCGGGGCGAGCGTCACTACCGACAGGGCGGCGACCGCCGCAAGGCACTTCAACTTGCTCATCTTGATTCTCCGGAACCCGACCTAACGGACCACGATCTTATAGCGATTCACGATCCGCAGGGCATCCGCTTTGCGGCCGTAGGCCGGGTGAAATTCCA
The DNA here is from genome assembly GCF_053572325.1 of Bradyrhizobium sp. UFLA05-112. Classification (NCBI taxonomy): domain Bacteria; kingdom Pseudomonadati; phylum Pseudomonadota; class Alphaproteobacteria; order Hyphomicrobiales; family Nitrobacteraceae; genus Bradyrhizobium; species Bradyrhizobium sp. UFLA05-112. The sequence goes on from NZ_JBANBK010000008.1 coordinate 67,554, forward strand.
CAGATTCACGCCTTGGGGCCGCCGGGACCGCCGGCGAACCCCAGGGCCTGCCCATTTTTGGCCTTTTCCGGATGCTTAACGAATTCCCAACACAGTTTGGCCAACAGTTCGTTCGTATCCGGTGGCCGGCCGCTTGGGGGTCTCTTTGAGGTCGGCTCACTTCAAACAAGGCTTCAGCCGTTACTCTGCAATGCGCATCACGCCCATCAGCCTGTTGTTGCTGACCTGCGTCGCCGCGGCGCCGGCGCGGGCGGATTTGCACATTACCCGCGACCACGGCGGTTACGTCGAGGAATACAAGGCCAAGTACAAGCGTGTTCGCGACAAGGGCGAGCGGGTCATCATCGACGGTATCTGCAATTCGGCCTGCACCCTGGTCCTGGGCATCGTGCCGATGAACAAGATCTGCGTGACGCCGCGCGCCAGCCTCGGCTTCCATCAGGCCTATTACGACAAGGCATTCACCTTCGGTATCAAGGTGACCAGCGCCGAGGGCACGTCCGACCTGATGTCCTACTACCCGGGCACGGTGAAGGAGTGGATCCAGCGCAACGGTGGGCTCACCACCGAGATGAAGAAGATCAAGAACGGGGTCGATCTCTGGAAGATCGTCGATCCCTGTCCCGACGAGTGGTGAGCGGCCGCGCCAGCTGACGTCGTCCTCGACGCAGCCAGCACGTCCCACGTGCAGCGCAGCATCAGACCCGACCATATTCGCATTGCCGCGCCGCGCGTGGTCGGGCAATGAGAGCGGCAATGAATCATAATCAAGAAAATTGGGCCGCGCGTGCGGCGCCGGTCCTCTTCGTCGTGCTGTGGAGCACCGGGTTCATCGCCACCAAATCCGTCGTCAACAACGCCGATCCCTTGACCTACCTCGCCATCCGCATGGCGATCGTGGTGGGGCTGATGGCGATCATCGCGGCAATTGCACGTCCCAAATGGCCGGACGGGACCGGCATTGCCCACAGCGCGGTCGCGGGCATTCTCGTCCACGGCTTCTATCTCGGGGGCACCGCGATTGCGATCGCGCATTCGATTCCCGCCGGCCTTTCCGCGCTCATTCCGGGCCTCCAGCCGATCCTGACCTCGACCATTGCCAATCGTTGGCTCGGCGAGCGGGTGACGCCGCTGCAATGGGGCGGGCTCTTGCTCGGTCTCGGTGGCGTGGTGCTGATCCTGCACAATCGTCCGATGACCGGAGAGGCGGGCCTCGGATGGCTCGCCTCGGTCGTCTCGCTGATCAGCATCACGCTCGGCACGCTCTACCAGCGCCGCTACTGCAACCACATCGACTGGCGGGCCGGCAATCTCGTGCAATATGTCGCAGTGACGCTGTTCTTTGCGGCGGGCGCCTTCGCCTTCGAGGACCGCGTGGTGCACTGGACGCGGGAGTTCGTGCTGGGGCTGGCCTGGCTCGCGGTGGCACTCTCGATCGGGTCGATCGGCCTGTTGTACTGGCTGATCCGGCATTCGGCCGCGACCGCGGTTGCGAGCCTGTTCTATCTCGTTCCGGCGGTCACGGCGCTGATGGCCTATCTGCTGTTCGGAGAAAGGCTCGATGCGGTGGCAGTCGCCGGCATGGCGATCTGCGCGGCGGCGGTATTCCTGGTCAACAGGCGCTTCTAGCCGCGCGGGCGGACCTCGACGCGGCGGGCGAGAAGCGTACGCCAGGCCGCCGGGCGCTGGGCACCCGGAGGCCTGATCTTAGATCCGCGATCAGCGTTTTGCCTTCTTCTTTTTCTTCGCGGCTTTCTTGGCGGCCTTCTTTACAGCCTTCTTGGGAGCCTTCTTGGCGGCTTTCTTCTTGGAAGTCTTCTTGGCTTTCTTCGCCGTCTTCTTCGCCGCTACTTTCTTTGCGACCTTCTTGGCGGCTTTCCGGGCCTTCTTCGGCTTTGCTGCCTCTTTCGGCGGCTCGGGCGTCGCTGCGATCGCCGGCTCAATGACGGGTGTGTCGTCGTTCATATCGTCCCCCAGGGTTTGAACGGAGCCATGACGATAACGGGATTCGACAACCTGTCAAAGCAACGCTCAACTTCTGCGAATTTTCGCGTAAGCTGCGAGCGCGCGCTCACGCCCCTTGGCATGATCGACGAACGGACCCGGATAGTCGCGGCCGAGTTCGACGCCTGCGCTCGCAAGCTCGATCGGTGTCGCCTTCCAGGGTTGGTGGATCAGCTTCGCCGGCAGATCCTTCAGCTCGGGCACCCAGCGCCGCACATAGCTGCCATCGGGATCGAACTTCTCGCCCTGGAGCACCGGGTTGAAAACGCGGAAATAGGGCGCCGCATCGGCGCCGCAGCCGGCGACCCACTGCCAGTTGGCGGGATTGCTGCCGGCGTCGGCATCGACCAGCGTGTCCCAGAACCACTCTTCGCCCTGTCGCCAGTCGACCAGGAGATGCTTGACCAGGAAGGACGCTGCGACCATCCGCACCCGGTTGTGCATCACGCCGGTGTGCCAGAGCTCGCGCAGGCCGGCATCGACGATAGGATATCCTGTCCGGCCGCGCTGCCAGGCGGCGAGCGCCGTCGCGTCGTGCTTCCACGGGAAGGCATCGAAGCCGGGTTGCAGGTTCCCCGTCGCAAGATCAGGATGGTCGAACAGGAGGTGACGGCAGAATTCGCGCCAGCCGAGCTCGCTGAGGAATTTCTCGACACCGCTCGCAAGGGCGGGGTCCTCGGCGGCGGCAAAGCGCGCGGTGTGCCAGAGCTGGCGCGGGCTGATCTCGCCGAAGCGCAAATGGGGTGACAGCCGCGAGGTGCCCGGCAGGTCGGGCCGGTCGCGCTCGCTGGCATAGCCGCGCGCGGCGGTCTTGAGAAAATCGCGCAGCCGGCCGTGGGCGTGGGTCTCGCCGGGCTGCCAGCTCGCGCGCAGGCCGCCGGCCCAATCGGGCCGCGTCGGTTCGAGCCCGAAACTCTCGAGGGCATCGCCCGCAAGCGCCGGACCTGCCCGCAGCGCTTTCGGTGCGGGCAGAGGCTTTGGTGGATCGCCCAGCGCGAGCACGCGCCGCCAGAATGGCGTGAACACACGCAAGCCGCGGCCGTCCTTGTTGCGAATCGTGCTTGGCGAAGCCAGGAGGTCGCCGGGGAAGCTTTGTGAATTCACGCCGAGCTTTGCAAGGCTCCCCTTGAGGTTTGTCTCGAGAGCTTGCTGCGGCACTTGCGCGATCCCGTTCCAGTAGACGGCGACCGCTTCGCTTTCGCGGGCCACCTCAGGGATCACCTTGACCGCCGATCCTCTGCGCAGCGTGAGCGCGCCGCCGATCGCGGCGAGGCCCGCCGCCAGCGACCGCAGCGACTGCGCCAGCCACCAGCGCGCCGCGGCACCGAGGGGCCGTCCCACGGTGTCGTCGAGGACATAGAGGCATGCCACCGGTGCGCCAGTGCACGCGGCGGCCTGGAGTGCCGGGTGGTCGGAGAGCCGCAGGTCATCGCGGAACCAGACGATGATCGGCGATGGGCTTGGCATGGTCGGGAATGATCCTCGTTAACCTTTTGGAAAGCATGCCGCCGGCCGCTGTTGCGAACCACCGTTAATGCGATCGTAAGCCGGTCCCTCAAATATACGGTGTTTTTTTGGGGGAGTTTCATGTCCAATCCTTTGACTGGGAAGGTCCTGCCGCAATTCAGGTTCAAGCTCGGCACCAAGGCGGTGCTGTGCGCGGTGCTCCTGATTGCGGTGAATACGGCACTCGTGGTCGGTGCGGGCTACTGGTCTCTCACGTCGGAGTTCAACGATCGTGCGCTGCGCGACATCGAGGTCAATCTGCGCACGCTGGCGCTCGCCTTCGCCGAGATCGTTCCCGACGCCAAGATCACGATGAGGGACGGCATGGTCGTCCGTGCCGAGATCCCCAAGATGCCCGATTTCAAGGACCACGCGATCGTCGATCGCGCCGTGTCCTATGTCGGGGGCAATGCCACGCTGTTCGTGTTCGACGAGGCCAGTGGGCAGTTCGTCCGCCGCTCGACCAATGTAAAGAAGGAGAATGGCGACCGCGCCGTCGGCACCCAGCTTGCCGCCGATCACCCCGGCCAGGGCCCCCTGCGCAAGGGCGAAGCCTACAAGGGGCCGGCCACGCTGTTCGGCAAGTCCTTCATGACGGCCTATTTCCCGGTCTCGGATGCGGCCGGCAAGATCGTCGGCATCCTCTATGTCGGCATCCCCATGGCGCAGTTCGAGAGCATGATGGCGGAGGCGATCCGCAACATGGCGATTGCCGCCGGCATCGCGGCGCTGCTGGTGCTCGCTCTGACCATGCTGGTCGTGCGCCGTGTGACGAAGCCGCTGAGCTCGGTGACGAACTCGCTGACGGCGCTGGCCAATGGCCGGAACGACATCACCATCGATTGCGAGGACCGGGCGGACGAGATCGGTGAGATCGCGCGCACGGTCGCGGTGTTCAAGAGCAATTCGCTGGAGCGGGCGCGCCTGCGCAGCGAGCAGGCTGCGACCACGGCGGCTGCCGCCGAGCAGCGCAAGTCCGAGTTGCGCAACTTCGTCGACGAGTTCCGTGGCAGCGTCGGCGGCATCCTCAACAACGTGCTGGACTCCTCGAGCGAGTTCGAGCGCGTGGCGCGGCAACTGACCGATGCCGCGCGTTCGACGGCCGAACTGTCGGCACAGTCTGCCGGCGCCTCCGAGACCGCCTCCGATCACGTGAAGTCGGCGGCTGCGGCCTCCGATGAGCTCTCCAAGTCGATCACCGAGATCACCCGCAGGGTGCAGGAGTCCAACGAGATCTCAGCCGAGGCGGTGCGGCAGGCGGAGGCCACCGACCATCGGATCGCGCAGCTTTCGGACGCCGGGGCCCGCATCGGCGACGTCGTCAAGCTGATCACCTCGATCGCCGAGCAGACCAATCTGCTGGCGCTGAACGCCACCATCGAGGCCGCGCGCGCAGGCGATGCGGGACGCGGCTTTGCGGTGGTGGCGCAGGAGGTCAAGACGCTCGCCGGCCAGACCGCCAAGGCGACCGACGAGATCTCCAGCCAGATCGCCAGCATGCAGCTCGCGACCGAAGAGTCGGTCGCCGCCATCAAGGCGATCGGCCAGACCATCGAGCGCATCAGCGCCATCGCCACGTCGATTTCTGCGGCGGTCGAGCAGCAGAAGAGCGCCACCCACAACATCGCCGGCAGCGTTCGGGCTGCGGCAAGTGGCACGGCGGATGTCGCCGCCAATGTCCGTCATGCGGCCAAGGGCGCGAACGAGACCGGCGAGACCTCGAGCCGGATGTTCGCTTCGGCTCAGGCGCTGTCAGGCGAGAGCCTCAATCTGAAGTCAGAGGTCGAGAAATTCCTCGACCGCGTGCGCGCGGCTTGAGCGGTGCGGGCGGACCGGATGGCCGGCCTAACTCCACTGGTCTTCCGGGGCGGTGCGCAGCACCGAACCACAATGCGCAATTGCGCATTGTGGAATCTTGAGATCCCCGCGAAGCGCAATTGCGCTCCGAGGTCTGGCGCAGACGCGCCATCCCGGGATGACGGTTATCGGTTGCTTGGCGCAACCGCTAATCGTCACTTCGGCTGGGGCACGATCCGGATGTAGGGCTTCGGCTCCTTCCAGCCCTGCGGATAGATCGTCTTGGCCTCATCGTTGGAGACCGAGCCGGCAATGATGACGTCTTCGCCGTGCTTCCAGTCGGCCGGCGTCGCGACGCGATGCTTGGCGGTGAGCTGGAGCGAGTCGATCGCGCGCAGGATTTCCTGGAAGTTGCGCCCCGTGGTCATCGGATAGACCAGCACCAGCTTGATCTTCTTGTCCGGGCCGATGACGAAGACGTTGCGGACGGTCTGGTTGTCGGCCGGCGTCCGGGTGAGGGGATCGCCCGATGTCGAGGCCGGCAGCATCTCGTAGAGTTTCGAGACGTTGAAGTCGGTGTCGCCGATCAGCGGATAGTTCGGGGCGGCACCTTGGGTTTCCTTGATGTCCTCGGCCCATTTGGAATGCCGGTCGATCGGATCGACCGACAGGCCGACCAGCTTGACGCCGCGCTTGTCGAACTCGGGCTTCAGCTTGGCGAGGGCGCCGAGCTCGGTGGTGCAGACCGGGGTAAAATCCTTGGGATGCGAGAACAGGAGGGCCCAGCTGTTGCCAATCCAGTCGTGGAATTTAATTTTCCCCTCGGTGGTTTCGGCTTCGAAGTCGGGGGCGGTGGCGCCGATCGGAAGTGGCATTGTTCTACCTCATCTAATTGAAGTTGTTGATGAATTCGCTCTGAAGCGGTTCGACGGAATATAAGGCGGGGAAGGTCCGAAGTGAACCCGTTCAAGTAAAATGTGAAATCATTCTCTCAAGACGCCGATCTTCTAGCACCTTCTTGCCGCACGCGCCGCTGCGGCGAAATATCCACACCGGCGGGAAAGGGCTGGATTGCCGCGATATTGCCTTTTATGACCCCCACCACGCCGCCCGACATTGGATAGAACCGAAATGGTCCCGACGGCGACCAATCGGCAACCATGTAGAAAAGTCGCGATCACCATATCCAATCGTTAACCACCCGTTCAGGCCCAGCATGGAAATGCTGGTCGATCAGAAGAAGTCTGGAAGTGAACTATGTCTGCCGCTGCCAAGTCCCGTGAGTCCAAGTCCCTTGAGTCCAAATCCCTTGACTCCAAGTCCGCTGAGTCGCCGTCCCTCGAACCGTCCTGCCGTGACACCGCGGCCCATGCACTCGGCATCGTGCGCGACGGCGTGATCACAGGCGAAGGGCCCACCACCAAGGGCCGGGTGCATTTCTCCCGCTCGCTCGATGCCGATGATGCCGCCTGGTGCGCGCGCATCCTGACGGCCGTCGCCGTCAACGATCAGCCGGTCAGCCGCGCCGAAGCCGAGGTGCTGTTCGAGATCAACGAGGCCGCGACCGAGCGCACCGATGCTGGCCGGTTCGACGACCTCCTGGCGAAAGCCGTCGCGCATCACGCCGCCAGCGCCTCCGGCCTGCCGGTGCCGCCGCGCAGCGTCGCGTTGTCGCCCGAGACCGACATCGAGAGCTGGGCGCCGGCCTATGCCTCGAAGGTCAAGACCGAGATGCTGGAATGGATCGCCGGCCAGATGCGCGGCAAGCGCCAGGGCAACCGTCGCCTGATGGCGATGGTGGCAACCTTCCTGGGTGCCACCGCGCTGCCGCTGGCGGGCCAATTGCCGAACGTGTTCGACATTGGCATGTGACATGTAATTTCGCGCACGTCCTCACGATGCGCCAACGAACGGCGGGGGTTATTTCCCCGCCGTTTTTTGTTTGCCGCTCTCAGGCTCGAGTCCAAGCGTGCGGCCCGGGAAGCCGGCTGCGTCGAAATAGCGCTGACTCTCGACGCGCTGGAAGTTGAGGACGGTGCGAAGGCCGTTCTCCGACGGCTTCGACTTGACGTTGCCGACATAGCCCTTCGGCACGATGCCGTTCGGCAAGGCCTCCGACATCACGCGGCCGACCAGACCGCCGTTCTGTGAGGTGCGCAGCCCCATGATCTTGGCCGCCGTCACCCCGACGTCAGCATTGCTGACCGGCAGTTCGTCGACATAGCCTGCCTTGAAGTCCGGGCCGATCGCCGCCATGAAGTTCATGGTGTCGCCGCGGCTGAAGCTGCCATGCATGCCCTGGCCCTGGCGCAGCACGGTATCGGCGACCTGCACCGAGCAGTTGGTCGGCGCCTCGCCGCAATCGCTGGCATAGGAACGGAAGTTGACGACGATCGCCGGCGTCGGGGTCGCCGCCTTGCCGCGCAGATTGATCAGCGACAGCGGCAGCGTGCCGGGGAAACGGCCGAGGGAGTCGTCGATGAACAGGCCGGAAACGTAGTCCTGATCGAGCAGCGCCTTGATCGTCCTTGCCGCCAGCTTCTTGTCCTTGTTCGGCAGGTAGATCAGGTCTGATCCGCCGTTGGTCGCGACGACGAGATCGGGCTTGGTGGGATCCTTGCCGAGCACGCCGTTGCCGGCCTTCGGATGCGCGTTGCCGGTGACGGCCGCATTCTTGTCATTCGGATCGAACAGCGGCAGGTCGAGCGCCTTGGCGAGGTCCAGGGCCAGGAAACCCATCGGCAGGAAGTCCTTCGGGGTGTCGTCATAGCTGACCTTGGCCGAAGGGCTGGTCTTGCTTTCCTTGGAGATGGTCGAGAAGCCGTGATCGGCCTGGATCATGATGTTGGTCGAGGCCGCCAGCCCAAGCTCGTCGAGCGCCTTGCGGAGCTGGGCGAGGTTGTTGTCGGCGTTCTTGATGCTCGCCATCGTGCTCGGGCCGTTGATGCCGGGCATGATCTGATTGAGGCTGTCGCCCTGGTTATGCTGGGTGCCGTCCGGGTCGCGCGACCAGAACACCAGCACGAACGGCTTGTTGCGCGCCTTGAACATCGGCAGCACGACCTTGCTGGCGACGTCGGCGAAATAGGCCTGCTGCGCGACGTTGGCGACCGTCGTGCCCGGCGTCTTGGCGTCGCCCGCCTTGGCATTGTCGCCGCGTGAGGGGGCGGTGAGGGGGAGACCCGCCTTGGTCAGCGCCTCCTTCATCTCGTCCGACAGTGCCACGCCGGCCTTGCCGCCGGTCGCATCGTCAATCACGATCGAGTGCTGACCGGCCTTTTCCGGATGATCGGTGTGGTCGAACTGGTAGGTCGGGCCGAGCTTGCCGATCGCCGCGGTGGAGAGACCCTTGTCGCGGGCCATCTTCAGGATGGTCTCTTCGTTGAGATAGTCGCCCTTGAAATGCTCGTCGATGTCGCCGAGCACGGCGTCGTTCTCGATGAACGGGACCACGGTGTCGCCGGCGGGGGCAGAAGTGTAGCCGGTCCAGATCGTGTTGGAGAACACGCCGGTGTCGCCGAGATAGTGTCCGGTCGACATCGCCGAGCCGTTCGCCATGGTGAAGGTCGGAAACAGCGAGTGCGAATTCTTGAAGTTGACGCCCTTGTCGCGGACGGCGGCCATCGCCGGCGCGGTCTCGGGGGTGACCTTCAGCGCGCGCAGGCCGTCCGGGATGAACAGGATCAGGTTACGGGGCGTGTTGTTCTGCGCAGACGCAAGTCCGGTGGATAGCATGGTCAGTCCGGCGGACAGCAACACGATTGAGCGGCGCATCGAAATCTCTCCCAGCGGTGAGGCGGCTTGCGGCCGATCGCGGCCGCCGCCTTCGTTTAGTTTTGCTGTGTGACGCTTTTGTTACAAGGGCAGTGTTTGTGCAAGGATGATGGGGAAGGGCCGCTCGTTGTCATCAGCTGCTTGTCGCCAATCCGGCGATGATTCGTGCTGTCTCGACGCCGTCACTGCGAGAAGGTCTTGCGGTGAAGCAGTCCGGACCCCCAACACGGTGGCAGTCTGGATTGCTTCGCTGCAATCGCAATGACCGGGCAAGGTGCAGGGACACCGTTCTTCAACTCGAGCCGAAATTGTGGTCGTGGCCTGATAGGCCCCCTCTGGCGGGGGAGATGCAGATTCAGAATTGCGCTAGTCGATATGGACCGCGCGAACTGACCAGCCCCTGCCGTGATTTGTCAGTCGGGCAGCGCTAGCGATCCTGGCTGGGCCAACCGGTCGGGCGCGGCACCCGATTACTTCGATACCATGCTGCCGCAGTTTCTTTCCGGACACCCCCGTTGCGGTTTCGCTGCGGCCGCGCAAGCTCCGGCAGCCGTGACGCAGATATCCCCACTTTGCACTGTGTCACCTCTCCGACATACTAGAGTTTGTATTGACATTCGCGAAAAAAATCCAAGCGAGAGTCGCAAATCGAACGGACGGCCTCACCTTCGTCGGGCATAGTCATCGTGCGGGCTGGATGTGAAGCTCATCAAGACAGCTGATCGATATGGAAACGGGCGTAAGGCTCGTGTCCGTGGGCTCTCGCGGTGCAATTCATGCGTCGCGAGAAATGATTTCGCTTGAGTAGAGGGTAGGCGCCGTGAGTGAAAGTGAAACGAAAGCCGAAGTGAAAGCAGCAAATGGTTCAAATGGTTTCGGACTGCCCGCGTTCGGGCTTCCGAACGTCGGTTGGCAGCCCCTGTTCGACCAGCTTGCCGAGCAGCGAGCCGCTCGCACGCAGGAGGGTTGCGAGAAACTCAAGTCAGTTTCGCAGGGGGTGAACGAAGCGCTTCGCGAGACCTATTCGAACAGCGCCAAGACTGCGACCGATTACGGGCTCAAGGTCATCGAGATTTCGAATGCGAACGCCAGCTCCGCAATCGATTTCTTTGCTCGTATCGCCAGCAGCAAGTCGATGACCGACGTTTTCACCACGTCGGCGGCGGAAGCGCGCAGGGCTTTTGATGCTGCAGCGGCTCAGAACACGCAGTTGTGGGAGCTTGCGCAGAGGCTTGCAACGCATTCGGGTGAGCCAATCAGGCAGCACGTCGCCAAAGTTTTCCAAAAGGCCAGTTGAACGTCCGCGGTTCGGAGAGGAGGGCAATCCGGCCGGTTGGAACAAGCCCCGCCACGCGCATGGCCCCCACTCCATGCTCGATCAGACGATGGCAAGGTGCGCGATGCCCCCCAAACTGAACGCACCGACACAAGAGGCGCAATCCAACCGGCTGGTTCCTGCTCCAACTATAAATCAGGTCGATTCCGAGGAGGAGGAAGAGATGGGTATGCTCATGGTCAAATGTCCGCAAACCGGACGCGCGATTCCGACCGGGATCGCGACGGATCGCGAGCGCTTTCGATGCAGCACGGTGTTCTTCGGACGCACACGCTGTCCGATCTGCTCGGTCGAGCATGCCTGGTTCGCACAGGAAGCTTGGGTTGACGAGCCGACACTCCGTGTGCGGCGTCGCGGCATGGGTCTTTAGGCCCAGTCTCGTACGCTTTCGTCGATGATTGTGATAGGGGGCCTACCATGGCGAACAGGAACGTTTCCGGTGAAGTGTCCACATTGCTGCTGCAAGCAAAGGATTTTCTCGTCGAGGCGCGACGGCTGAAGCCGGGCCCCGCGCGCAACGAACTGCGAGAGGTGGCCAAGGTCCTACACGAGCTAGGCAAGCTGGAGACGCAATCCAAATTTGCGCCTCATCAGGCGGACACAAGATAGTCGACGCCGAGAAATCCAAATCGAGGGCATGGCGCATGGCGCGGACAACGCTCAAACAGCCTTGTCCCGGTCATTCCTTACGTTGGCCGGCATGGCCCAAGCGCGAGGCCGGGCCGCGCTCGTCGAGAAGATCTTCTCAATCTGGCGACGCATGCTGGCGTGGCACTCGCATGCGGCTGCGGCGAGCCGCGGCCGATCAACCTCGATCTTGCCCCGTCGATCAGATCGGATCGCACCGGACTCGCGCAGATTGCGCATCAGGAGCGTGACTGTAGTTCGTCGCACTCCGAGCATCTGCGACAGCGCCTCCTGAGTGAGAGGAAGGACGTCGCTGTCGGTGCAGTCGCGCAGTTGAAGCAACCAGCGGGCCATCCGGGCTCCGACCGGATGCAGTGCATTGCAGGCAACGCCAAGTTGAAATTGCGTCAGTAACGACGTGATGTGAACCTGGACCGCCTGCCGTATCGCGGGGCTCCGATTAAACGCAGCATGAAATCGCGCGGCAGGAATCCGCGAGGCTGTTCCAGCCAGACGAACGCTGGCGGTTATCACCGAAGGTGTCGGTCCGAACACGGAGAGTATGCCGATTGCGCCTTCGCGCCCGACCGACGCGGTGGCGACCGCCTGTCCATTTGCCATCTCGATCATGAGCGAGATCGCGCCGCTCTGAGGGAAAAAGACATGCTCGACCCGCTCGCCTGCTTGCGAGAGGACTACATCCTGATTGAGCGCGACCCTGTCGAGTTCGGGAGCGAGCAGATCGAAGTCGGCTTGCGGCAACATTCCCAGAAGGCGGTTGCCCATTCCGCTGGGGATTGTCACGGCAAGTGACTCCCCGTGAGGCGCCCATCGCACCTCCGAACGATGTCGAGCGACCGCGGCTCTAACGCATGTTCGTATCGGCTTTCTCGACGGACGTTGGCTTCCAATTCACATCCAAACGCCTTCATCCAAACGCCTTCATCGCAACAAAACCAAAGGCTCAATTCTGCTCTCGCGAGTCTGATTTTTCGCTCGGAGCACTTTCGAAATAACGCGCATGGAGGTTGAAGCAGATAAGTCGCCGGAAACAAATTGCAAAACCGGAATGGGTATCACCGTAGGGATGACGCGCTGGGCGAGCCAGGTTCCCGCGTGTCCGACTGCTGATGGGCACCATCTGAAATTCGTGGAATACGAAGCGCGTCCCTCGCAGGGCGTCTTGGGAGGCGCAACGGAACTCGCGAGCCGAATATCGGTCGTGCAGATCGTGGTCGTTTCGAAAGTGGCCGTTTCGAAGCTTGTGCGACCGATGATCGGATCGCGCGCGTGCGCGCCGTCACGGTCAGGATCTCCGGGGGATGAGGTGCGGAACCAGCACCGTTAATCCCGTGCCTTAACCAACAATTAATTATAGGTTTGCGGGGGGCCGACGGCTCGGCCTAGCGTGCTGGCGGGGAGCAGCATCGCAAGGCCAAACGAGTTGGTGCGTACCATGACGTATAGATCATATGGGGCGTTGCTCGCCTCGCTGAGCGCAGCCGCGCTGCTTCTTGCCTCCAGCAACAGTTTTGCGAGATCGGGCGGCGTCGCGGCCCGTGGCGTGGTCGGGGCACCGGCGGTGCATCCGCCGATCATGCCGTCGGCGCGGTTCCATCGCCGGAATTCGTTTGTTCTTTGGCCGGGCGGCGGTGGCTTCTTCTACGGGCCTCCCGCGAGCGACTCCTATGCTGCCGATATGGTGCAGCCGCTCTCGAATGACGTCCGTTACACCTACACCTATGACGTGCCCTGGGACTGGACCCACCGCTATCCGCCGAACGTCGTGCCGTCGGATCGGCCCTATGTGCCGAGCTGTCCCACGGAGACCGTGACGGTGCCCGGTCGCAGCGGCGATCAGACCGTCAACATCATGCGCTGTTACTGAGCGCGCCGTCTTCGTTACCACCGCGCGCGCAGGCCAGCCGCTAGCCGAGCTCAAAGCTGGTGACGCCGAAGACCCGGTCGAGCCGCAGCGGTGGGATCGGGCCGGTGTACATGCGCGCCGTCTCGAAGGTCGGTGCAAGGCCAAAACTTTCTGCCAGCGCGATCGCCTCGCGATTGCCGCCGGGGACATCGAGAAACACCTCGCCGCCGCCTGAGCCGGCGAGCAGCGCCCGCATGATAACCTCCGCGCCGGCGCGGTCGTTGGCGACCAGCGGGCCGATCTTGTGGCCGTGTCGGCAGGGGCGGATCACGCCCCATCCGGCAAGATTTCCATCGCGCATCAGCGCGCGGCCGATATGGCCGGGCGCACTGACCCAGGCGCGTAGGAAGGCGCTGCGCGGGGCCGGGAAGACGGTGGCGTCGTCCGCCTCCATCAGCGCCAGCGGAATCGTCTCGAGCGCGACGACGTCGGTGGGCTGTGCCGGTGCGGCGACGATCCCGCCATAGCGGATATTGGCGTAGGCGAGCGTAAAGCCGGACTTTCTGTAATTGTCCTGCTGCGCGACGACGCCGTCGAGCCCGATCACGCGCGCGCCCGCATGCGCAATCGCCGCGTTCCAGATGCGCAAGCCGTAGCCGCGGCCGCGCAGCTCGCTACGCACGATGTAGAAGCCGAGGAAGGCGAAGCGATCGTCGTAATTGACACAGGAGACGGTGGCGACCGGTGTGCAGTCAATTTCTCCGATGAGAAAACCCGAAGGGTCGACGACGGCGAAGCAGCCGGCATCTGAAAACCCCGGATTCCAGCCTTCGGCCGCCGCCCAGTCCACGGCGAGCGCGATGTCGTCGGCGCGCATGGCGCGGATTTGCAGGTCACCCATGGTCAATCATCGTGTGCAGGGCCTCGTGATCGGACTATACGTCCGGACGGGCGGCGCTTAAACCTGCCGTCAAGTCATGACAAAGCCGGGGATCAACATGGCAGCAGAGAGAGTCGCACTCGTCACCGCAGGCGGCAGCGGCATGGGGGCGGGCGCTGCACGGCGGCTTGCTGCCGACGGGTTTCGCGTTGCGATCCTGTCCTCGTCCGGCAAGGGCGAGGCTCTTGCGAACGAGCTCGGCGGGCTCGGCATCACCGGTTCGAACAAGTCCAACGACGATCTCAAGCGCCTGGTCGATGGCGCCATGGCAAAGTGGGGTCGCATCGACGTGCTCGTCAACAGCGCCGGCCACGGGCCGCGCGCGCCGATCGTCGAGATCACGGACGAGCAGTGGCACACCGGCATGGACACCTACCTCCTGAACGTGGTCCGCCCGACGCGGCTGGTCACGCCGATCATGCAGGCGCAGAAGCAGGGCGCGATCATCAACATCTCGACTGCCTGGGCGTTCGAGCCAAGCGCGATGTTTCCGACCTCCGCGGTGTTCCGCGCCGGCCTTGCCGCCTTCACGAAGATCTTTACCGATACCTACGCTCCCGACAACATCCGCATGAACAACGTGCTGCCGGGCTGGATCGACAGCCTGCCGGCGACGGACGCGCGCCGCGAGAGCGTGCCGATGAAGCGCTATGGCAAGGTCGAGGAGATCGCCGCGACGATCTCGTTCCTCGCCTCCGATGGCGCCGCCTACATCACCGGGCAGAATATTCGCGTCGATGGCGGGCTGACACGGTCGGTGTGAGGCCGAGGGCGCCTCGAGCCAATTCGAACCTGCACGGGATTGTCGCTGCAGGCGTGGTGCGATTGGCGTGGGTTGCACTGGAATGTGCCTGATCGGCAACACCCATCGCGCAATGATCCCATGAGTTCGTCCCAGTCCAAGCGAAGTGCGCCTCAGAACAAGACGGCAACGCGTGCGGAGATTATTCCCGATCCTGCGCCGGACGCTTCCGGCCGGATGCCCGGATGCTTCGGGACGCGCATCGCTCGCGTGAAGAGCTGGAGATTGAAATGAAGAGAATTGCCCTGGCGCTTTCGCTGGCCCTGTTTGGAACCGCGTCCGCGTTCGCGGCCGACCTCGCGCCGAGCTACACCAAGGCGCCCGTGATGGCGCCGGTTTACAACTGGACGGGCTTCTACATCGGCGGCAATGTCGGCGGGCAGTGGGGCAGCTCGGACCCGAGCACGACGACCCTATTCCCGGTGGCCGATTACTTCGCGGATTCGAGCGTGACTGCCATCGGCACCGTAGGCGCGCAGCACATCAACAGCTCCAGTGTAACCGGCGGCTTCACGGCCGGCTACAACTGGCAAGTCAACAGTGCGGTGTTCGGCCTCGAAGGCGACATCAACTATTTCGGCTTCAAGGGCAGCTCGAGCGGCACCGCGTTTTATCCTTGCTGCGCCCCGACCAGCTTCACGATCAATTCATCGGTCTCTTCCGACTGGCTTGCCACCATTCGCGGTCGCATCGGCTTCCTCGCCACGCCGAACTGGCTGATCTACGCCACCGGCGGCGCCGCGATCGCCGACGTCAAGGCCAATTTCTCCTTCACCGACACGTTCGCGTCCGCGACCGAATCCGGCGCGATCCGCGACACGCGCGTCGGCTGGACCGCGGGTCTCGGCGGCGAGTACGCGGTCGGCAATGGTTGGTCACTCAAGGCCGAATATCTCTACGTCGACCTCGGTCGCGCCAGCATGACCAGCAGCAATCTCAGCGCACTCGGCTTCGGTGGCGCCGCCTTTCCGATGCCCACCCAGACCTTCACCCACTCGGTCGATCTCAAATCGAACATCGTCCGCGTCGGCGTGAACTACAAGTTCGGCGGCCCGGTCGTCGCGAGGTACTGAACGTCCACACGGGCAGATCTGATGAAAGCCCCGGCTCAGCCGGGGCTTTTTTCGTGTGCGCCCGGCGCCTCACCGCCCCGAGACCAGCCGCGCCAGTGTGGGTAGAATTTTGTAGCGCGCGATCTCATGCGGATACTCGCCCCGATTGGCGAGCAGGACGATACCGAGCCTGCGCGTGGGCACGAGGCCGATATAGCCCGAGGCGTTGTTGAGGCCGCCCGGCTTGTCGAGGACCGTCACACCATCGAGATGCACGGTTTCCCAGGCCATGGCCTGGCCGAATTTCTCGTCGACGCGAAAACTCTCGTGCTGCGTCATCCGGATGGCCTCGCGCAGCTCGGGCTCGATCGACCTGCCGTCCGCGCAGGCCGCGACGAAGATCGAGAGATCGCGCGCCGACGAGAACATCTGGCCAGTGCCCGGAAAGTCGAAATAGCTCTGCTGATTGCCGGGCGCACCGATCGGCGTGCCCTGATCGGAATAGCCCTGCACGGCGCGCGCCATCTGCGCATCACTCAGCATCGCGCGATTGTCGGACGCGCGTTCCGGCACGAATGTCGAGCTCATGCCGAGCGGCTTCAGGATGCGGTTTGCGATCAACTCGGAGACCGGGATACGATAGCGGCGCTCGAGCACGAGCTGGAGCAACACATAACCGGCATGGGTGTAGATGCGCTGCTTGCCGGGCTCGATGCCCTCTGGTGGCGTCCAGGCGTTGAGCATGTCGAGGAACTGTGCAAAGCCGAACGACTCGTTCGGCCACGGCGGATGATCCGTCGGCAGCAACAATCCAGACGTATGCGTGACGAGTTCGCCGACCGTGACGCGGCGGATGTAGTCGCTGTCGAGTTCGGGCAGGTACATCGCCACGCGCTCGTCGAGCCGCAATTCGCCGCGGCGCACCCCGAGCGCGACCAGCGTCGCCTCAAAGGTCTTTCGCAGGGATGCGAGGTTGAACAGCGTGTCCGATGTGATCGGACGCCTGGTGGCGTCGTCGGCGAGGCCGTAGTTGAAGAAGTCGACGTGACCGCCCGCATAGAGCGCGGCGGAAAGGCCACCGGGATGATCCGGCGTCGCCGTCGACGCGAGCTCAGTCGCCACGATGTCCCGCAACATAGGTATCATGTCGGAGTCCGCGTGGCCGAGGCGGGCGAATCCAAATGCGAATGGCAGCAGCGCGGCCTTGGCAAGGGACCGCCGGCTGATGGCAGGGCGCGGTGAGTGAACAGGAGAGTGCACGCGGTCTGATGATCAGTTCGAATCGCCCCCGCTTCACTCTTATCGGCAAATGTCGCGCCTCCCAATTCACGATTGCGCGGGGAAGGGTTCCGCGACTGTGGTGAGAAAGTAAGCCGGGCGGCTAACAATAATTGACGCCGGTCGGCGTTTGATCTATAGTTATCCACATGGCTAACCAATTGTCTCGACTCGACCAGGTCTTCGGCGCGCTCTCGGACCCCACGCGCAGGGCGATCGTCATGCGGCTGTGCGCCGGCAAGGCGTCGGTCGGCGAGCTCGCCGATCCCTTCGCAATGGCGCTGCCGAGCTTCATGAAGCACATCCGCGTGCTCGAGGAGAGTGGCCTCGTCGTGTCCGAAAAGTCCGGACGCGTGCGCACCTGCCGGCTGCGGCCGGAGGCAATGGCGGGCGCGGAGGATTGGCTCCAGCAGCAGCGGGCGATCTGGGAAGCGCGCCTCGACCGGTTCGAGGCCTATGTGATGACGTTGAAGACGACCAGGAAGGGGCGGGGCGGCAAGCGCCCGTCGCCGACAACCAAGGGAAAGGTTTCGCGTAATGACTAGCTCAGCCAACCCAGCTCTATCGCAATGGTCGCTCGATCGTGAGATCGTGCTGTCGCGTGTCATCGACGCGCCGCGCGAGCTGGTGTTCGAGGCGTGGTCCGACCCAAGGCATCTGCCGCAATGGTTTGGACCGGCGGGCTTCCGGATCGAAAGCAAGGAGATCGACGTTCGCGTCGGCGGGGTCTGGCGCTTCGACATGATCGCACCTGACGGCACGGTCTATCCGAACCGCATGCGCTTCCTGCGCATCGACAAGCCGCGGCTGATCGAGGTCGATCACGGCGCGGACAAGGACGAGGACCCCGGCATGTTCCGCATGACGGTCACCTTCGATGCCCATGGTGACAAGACCGTGCTGACGCTGCGGCAACTGCACCCGACGGCCGCGCAGCGCGAGACCGTGATCGGCTTCGGCGCCGTCGAGCTAGGCTACCAGACGCTGGACAAGCTTGCAGCGTATGTGGCCAGCCTGAAGGGCTGAGCGCTGTCAGTCGGGGGGTGCTTCGAAAGAGGTGCCCCCGGCGAGAGCGCATCGCTGTCGTGAATTGTGACAGCGCACAGCGCAATTATGACAGTGCCGTCACGCAGATTTTTGTCGCCTCACGTTACCGCTTTATGACAGAATTGCTACCGCTAGATGTCAAATCGACTTATGTGGAGCGATTTATGTTGCAGTGGCAGGCGCGGTCGAATCCTCTGGCGTGGTGGTGGGGGGGCCTGACGCTTGTCAGCAGCGTCAACATTTTCGTCTGGTTCATGCTGTACCGCGAGTTCTATCCGACTCCGACCGACAGCGTCGGCGGCGGCTCCAACATCGGGCTGATGTTCTTGCTCTGCGCCGGCTATGTGTTCGGCTGCGCGTTCCGTTCGTTCCTGCCGCGCGCCGACGTGCAGCGCATCTGCCTGTTCGACACCTGGCTTTCGAGCGTGTTTGTCGGCCGTTCGGTCGCGACCGTGGCCGAAGTCTGCTTCGCCGCGCAATGGGCCATTATCCTGCATCAGCTCGGCGGCATGACGGGGGCGGAGACCGCGGTGAACATCGCGTGGATCATCGTGCCCGTGATCATCATCGCCGAGTGCTTCTCCTGGTACGCAGTTGTAACCACCAACTATCTCTACAACGCGATCGAGAACTCGCTGTGGGCGGTGACGTTCTTCCTGGCGGGCATCGCGCTGTGTCGGCTGATGCCGGAATTCCAGGGATCGGTGCGCTGGGCGCTGCTCGCGGGCATCATCGGCATCGCCTGCTTCCTCGCCTTCCTCGTCACCGTCGACGTGCCGATGTATCTCAGCCGCTGGCGGGCGGGGCATCCCGAGGGCGGCAGGCTGCTCGGCTTGCTCGAAGGCCTTCATGACGTCGCCACCCGCTGGGTCGTGACGCATGACGTCGCGCATTGGAAGGGCGAGCTTGCCTGGATGGCGCTCTATTTCAGCGCCGCGGTGTGGTCGAGCCTTGCGCTGTGCGCGCTCTATGCGATGGAAGGCTATCTGACGCGCTACCTCGTTTGAGCCGCGACGGTTCAGACCTCGCCGAGATCGATCTGGGTCAAAATGCCCTGGCGCAGCGCCAGCCTGACGAGCTCGATATCCGACTCGACGCCGAGCTTGCCCTTGATCAGGGAGTGCAGGTTCGCGACCGTCTTGGGACTGACGTGCAGCGTCTCGGCGATCTCCTCGGTTGAGCGTTCGGCGAGCAGAAGCCTCAGCACCTCAAATTCGCGCGCCGTGAGGACGTCGGTCGCCGAGCTCTCGCCGGCAAGCCGGCTCAGCGCGAGCTCGTGGTCGATGTCGGGGCTGATCGCGACCCGCCCCGCGAGCACGTCCATCACCGCGCGCACCAGCGTCTCCGGCGGGCTGGTCTTGGTGACATAGCCCCTCGCGCCGGCGCGGATCGCCTGCACGGCGAAGCCGGCGTTCTGATGCATGGTGAAGACGAGGATTTTTGCGGCCTTGTCCCACTGCCTGATCCGCCTGATGGCCTCGAGGCCGCCGATCCCCGGCATGCTCAGATCCATGATGATGAGATCAGGCGGGCTTTCCTTGAACAGCCGATAGGCTTCCGCGCCGTCGGAGGCCTCGGCGACGACGCGCAGTCCCGGCTGCTTCTGCAGGACGGAGCGATAGCCCTCGCGGACGACGGCGTGGTCGTCGACCAACATGATGGCCCAGTCGGCCTCGCTCATGCCGCATCCTCCAGAGCTTCGAGCTGCGCGTCGGCAGGCATGACCGGAATCGCGACGCGCAAGGCGGAGCCGCCGTCCGGTCCGGCCGTGAAGCTGAGCCGGCCGCGCATCGCCGCGACGCGCTCGCGCATGCCGAGCAGGCCCATGCCGGATTTGACGGCGGCATCGCTCGGCCGGCCGTCGTCGTCGATGGCGAGCGCGATCTCGTTTGCGCCCATCGCCAGATGCAGGCTGACCTTCGTGGCGCCGGCGTGCTTGGCCGCGTTGGTGAGCGCCTCCTGCACGATGCGGTAGAGATTGGCGCTGATGGAAGCGGGGAGGCTCTCGAAGTTGCCCTCGAAGCGGATATCGAAGCGCGGCCGGCCGCGGCTGCGGCCGTTCCATCCGGACACCAGGCCTTCGAGGCTCGTGACGAGGCCGAGCTCGTCGACATCGGGCGGGCGCAGGCGGAACAGCGCGCCGCGCAGCGTCTCCATCATGTCGGTCGTGGTCCGGGCAATGCTGTCGCACTCTCCCAGCAAGGCGGGGCAGTCCTGCGCCGCGGTCTGACGGGCGGATGCGGCGAGCGCGCGGATTGCGGCGAGCGACTGGCCGAACTCGTCGTGCAGCTCGCGCGCGAGATGGCGGCGCTCCTCGTCCTGGAGCGCGATCAGCCTGCGCGTCAGTTCGCTGCGCTCGGACAGCGCTGTGGCAAGACTCGCAGCAAGATGATTGAAGACGTCGCGGACGGCGGAGAGCTCCGCAAGGTCGAAGGGCGGCAGCCGTGCGTCGAGGTCGTTGGCGGCGATGCGCTCGAGGCCGGCGCGAACGACCTGAGTCGGACGCAGCGCGCGCGCCAGAGCTGCGTAGACCAGGGCACAGAGCAGCGGCAGCGTGATTGCAAGCACGGTCATCAGGCGACCAGCCTCGTGCCAGGCCTCCGCGGTCTGCACCGCCGGATCAAACCAGACCACGGCGTCACCGAGTTTCGCTCCCCGCGCGATCACAGGCCGTGCCGCTTCGCGGCCCGGGTCGAATACGTTGCGATAGAAAGCCGCGAACGCCTGCGGCGGCACGCTCGCCGGGTTCGGCGCGCCGCTACAGAATCGCTGGAGCATCTCTCCGTTCGCTCCACGGAATGCGAGACACAGGCCGGGCGTCATTACGAAGGCCGAGACGGGGTCGAGGTTCGGAAAGTCCGAGCGCGGGCTATTCACCCACTGGGTCTTGCCCTGTTGCAGCTCCAGCGTCTTCGCCACGATGGCGGCGATCCCGTCGATGCGCGCATGCACCGCGCGGTCGGCCGTAATGAGGAAATAGGCGGAGATCGCTGCGAAGCACGCGGCCGATACGGCGGCTACGCGCAACGTCAGACGGACCTTGAGATCGAATCTCGGGCGGTTCCACATCGGCGGGCACCTGGCGCGGACGGTATTGTCCCGTCCGCATTAAACGGCAGAACGCCAGCGGCGAAAAGCGCTACACGTTACCGCGGTGCAACGTCGTGAAATTTTCCCGGCATCGGCCGGGATGGGCGCCGCTGCATCGCCTGAGGTTGCCGGCCTAACATCGCTGGTCCGCTCCATGACGCGAGGCCCGTTCATGCACCTCTCCCGGTTGATCCTTTCAGCTCTTCTGATCGCTGTGCTGCTGGGTGTCCGACCGGCAAGTGCGGGCACCGAGGCGGCTATGGCAGCGCCGGTCGGTGTGATCATCGAGGACTTCGGCTATCTCGATACGTCTGGCGAGCCGGTCGACCAGACCGCCGCCCACGAGAAGCGGCTCGGCGCCTTCATGGTCGCGCTGCGGCGGGATGTCGAGGCGGACAAACGCTATCAGCTCGCGCCCGCCGGACAGGCCGATGCAAAATTCAGGGTGGTCGGCGGCGTCCAGAAGACGAGCACGCTGGTGCAGTGGGCGAGGGTGGCGGTGATCGATATCGGCGCCAAAAAGGTGCTGTTCGAGAAGCTCTACACGTTCCGCGGCGACAACGACGAAGCCTGGGATCGCGCCGAGGCGTTCGTCTCCCGCGAGGTGATTGCAGCGCTCGCGCAGCCCGCGCCGATAGCGCTTGCCGTGTTCGCTTTCGAGCTCGAGGACACCACGGCCGCACCGTCAGCGGGCCTGAGCGAGTCCGACACCGCGCATCTGGCCGAGGTCACGAACGGCGTGCGCGATCGCCTCGCGCAATCCGGCCGCTACCGCCTGGTCGACGTCAGTGGCGCGAGCGGGGAGGCGGCTGCGCGCCACGCGCTGCGCGACTGCGGCGGCTGTGACGCAGAAATCGCCGGGAAGCTCGGGGCGGACCAGTCACTGATCGGCGTGGTACGGCGCGTCAGCCGCACCGAGTATACGATTGGATTCCAGGTCCGGGACGTCAGGACCGGCGCTGTCGTCGCGCGCGGCGACAGCGGCTTGCGCATGGGCGCCGACTATTCCTGGAACCGCGGCGCCGTGCGGCTGGTCAGTGATCGCCTGATCGAGGGCCAGTAGTCGCCGGGCGCCTCAGAAAGTCAGCTGCACCTTCATCGACTGGGACCGGTCGCTGGCGAGCTCGAAGGCGGCGACCGCGTTCTCGAACGGCAGCGAGGCCGAGATCAGCGGCTTCACGTCGATCAGGCCTTCGCCCATCAGCCGCACCGCCAGCTCGAACTCCGGATCGAAGCGGAAGGTGCCGCGGAGCTGCAGCTCCTTGGCGACGATGGAATTGATCGGCAGCGTCATCTCGCCGCCGAGTCCGAGCTGCACGATGGTCGCGCCGGGGCGAAGCAGGTCGAGCGCGGTGCGCAGCGCCGCCTGGTTGCCGGACGCCTCGAACAGCGTGTCGAACACGCCCTTGCCGGCGCGCCACGGATCGAGCGCCGCGGCGTTGTTCGCAACGTTGATGGCATGGGTGGCACCGAGCTTCCTGGCGACCGCCAGCGGCGCGTCGGCCACGTCCGTGACCACGATCTCGGCGGCGCCACCAAAGCGCGATACCAAGATCATCAGCGCACCGATCGGGCCGCAGCCGGTGATCAGGACACGCTTGCCGAGGAGGGGACCGGCCTGCTTGCCGGCATGCAGGCACACGGCAAGCGGCTCGGCCATCGCGGCTTCAGCAAGCGACAGCTTTTCGGCGATCGGCACGGCTTGCGCGGCGTCGACGGTGACGTATTCACGGAAGCCGCCCTGGACGTGGGGATTGCGCATCGCGCTGCCCATGAAGCGCATGTCGAGGCACTGGTTGCGCATGCCTTCCTGGCAATGCAGGCACTGGCCGCACGGCTTGCTCGGATTGACCGCGACCCGCGTGCCGGGCTTCACACGCGAGACGCCTTCACCGAC
Source organism: Bradyrhizobium sp. UFLA05-112 (assembly GCF_053572325.1). Lineage (NCBI taxonomy): Bacteria > Pseudomonadati > Pseudomonadota > Alphaproteobacteria > Hyphomicrobiales > Nitrobacteraceae > Bradyrhizobium > Bradyrhizobium sp. UFLA05-112. The sequence continues at coordinate 90,571 of NZ_JBANBK010000008.1, forward strand.
TGCGGCAACGACGCCGGCAATCTCGTGGCCCAGCGCCATCGGCTGTTGGATTCGCACGGTGCCGAAGCCGCCATGGTGATAGTAGTGCAGGTCGGAGCCGCAGATGCCGCCATTGGCGATCTTCACACGGACTTCACCGGGGCCGGGCGCCGGATCGGCAAAGCTGTCGATCCGCAGGTCCTTCGGTGCGTGAATGACGACGGCGCGCATGGGTACTCCTCCAGCTCGTTCAGTTGCGGGGCGCGATCACATCGCGGCGATCATGCCGCCATCGACATAGATGATCTGGCCGTTGACGTAAGTCGATGCGTCGGAGGCGAGGAAGACCGCGGCGCCCACCAGCTCGTCGGGCTTGCCCCAGCGCTTGGAGGGGATGCGCCCCATCAGCCAATTGTTGAAATCAGCATTGTTGACCAGCGCCTCGTTCATGTCAGTCAGCATGTAGCCCGGACCGATCGCGTTGGCCTGGATGCCATGCTGGGCCCATTCCACCGCCATCGAGCGGGTGAGGTTCTTGATGCCGCCCTTGGCCGCGGTGTAGGGCGCGATCGTCGGTCGCGCCAGCTCGCTGCCGAGCGATCCGATGTTGATGATCTTGCCGTGTTTGCGCGGGATCATCCGCTTGGCGGCTTCGCGGCCGATCACGAAGGCGCTGGTCAGGTCCGTCTCGATCACCTTGCGCCATTCGTCGGTGGTGAACTCGACCAGCGGCTTGCGGTGCTGGATGCCGGCATTGTTGACGAGGATGTCGACCGCGAGCCCCTCGCGATCGAAGCGCTCGAAACTGGCGACGATCGCGGGCTCATCGGTGACGTTGAAGGCGGCGCCTTCAGCCTTGTGCCCGGCGGCGCGAAACTCGGCGACCGCCTGCTCGACACGCTTCGGATCGACGCCGTTGATGATCAGCTTGGCGCCGGCCTTCGCCAGGCCCTCCGCGATCGCGCGGCCGAGCCCGCGGGAGGAGCCGGTGACGAGCGCGGTGCGGCCGGAGAGATCGAACAGGGTAGTGCTCATCTAAAATTCCTCAAATGTTGGAGCGGCGCACGGTGAGATCCGACCGGTCGAATACCGCAGGTAGGAGGTCGACGCCAAGTCCTGGCCCTTCCATCGGGAAGACATAGCCGTCCTTGATCACAGGCATCATGGTGACGAGTTCATTGTACCAGCCTTTGTAGAAGGCGCGCACAGATTCCTGGATCAGCGTATTGGGCTGGCTGAACGACATGTGGATCGCGGCGATGAAGCCGACCGGGCCGATGCAATCATGCGGTGCAAAGGGGCGGTGATAGGTCTCCGCCATCGCAGCGATCTTGCGGCCCTCGGTGAGGCCGCCGGTCCAGCACAAATCCGCCATCACCACATGCATGGCGTCGCGGTCGAGCATGTCCTTGTAGGGGAAGCGCGAGCCGAGCGTCTCGCTGGCGCAGACCCAGACGTCGGTCGAGCGCGCATATTCGGCGAGCGCCTGCGGCGAGTTCATCCGGATCGGATCCTCGTACCAGGTCGGCTTGTACGGCTCGAGCGCCCGCGCGATCTGTTTTGCGGTCGGCAGATTCCAGAGCGAATGGAGCTCGACCATGATCTCCATCTTGTCGCCAACGGCTTTGCGGATCTTCTCGAATGGCTCGATCGCCTTCTTCATCTGGGCCGCGGTGATGAAGAGGCCATTGTTCTCCTGCGCCGCGGGATCGAACGGCCAGATCTTCATGGCCGAGATGCCGCTTTCCAAAAGGCTTTCGGCCAGCGCATCGGCGCGGTTCATGAAGGCGTCGAGGTCCTCATAGGGGCTTTGCACCTCGCCGAGATTCCAGTTCGAGACCGGGCGGATGTTGGTGGAGCGGACATATTTGGTGCCGGCGCAGGTGTTGTAGATGCGCTGCTTGTCGCGGCAGAGGCCGCCGAGCATCTGGTGCACGGGCTGACCGCAGACCTTGCCGAAGAGGTCCCACAGCGCGATGTCGATCGCGGAGGCCGCGCGATATTCGACGCCGGTCGAGGACTGCGCCATCGGCAGATTGAGCATGTCGCGATGGATCGCCTCGATATGGAGGGGATTGCGGCCGAGCAGGCGGCCGGCAAAGGTGTCGTGGATCTGCGCTTCGACGGCGCCTGCGCCATAGAAGGTCTCGCCCAAGCCGATGACGCCGGCATCGGTGTGGACGCGCACCCAGATCACATTGGCGAATTCCTCGGTGCGCAACGTCTCGATCGACGTGATCTTCACGGCAACATCCTCCCGTCCAACGGCGCAGTAGCGCGTCTTGTTGTTCTTCCTTGGTCTCCTGCCACGGTTGCCCCGCAGCTTGGTGCGCTGTCATACGCCCACTTGTAATATATCACAACATGTTTTATGCATGTCACAAACAAGACGCGATCTCACCCGGGGACGAGGCGGGGTCGATGGGAGGAAAACATGGTGCGGCGCAAACGCGCGCTCGAGCTGGTCAATCCGGAGCGGGAAGGCGCAATCGGCCGGCGCAACCGCGTCAATTTCGTCGAGCTGGCCTATCAGAAGATCGAGGATCTGCTCGTCAATTGCGAGCTGAGGCCGGGTCAGTTCCTGACCATGCTCGAATTGCAGCACATCACGGGCTTTGGCCGCACGCCGGTGCACCACGCCGTCAACACGCTTGCCGCCGACACGCTGATCATCATTCGCCCGCGTCATGGCTTGCAGGTCGCGCCGATCGATCTGGCGCGCGAGCGCATGCTGCTGGGCCTTCGCCGCGACATGGAGCGCTTCGTGATCCGCCTCGCGGCCGATCGCGCCAGCCTGTCGCATCGCAACCAGGCCCTGCATATCGAACGCGTGCTGCGCGAGCGTCGGGCCAAGCTGACGCTGGACGAGTTCAACAGTCTCGACCGCCGCATCGACGCGCTGATCCTGGAGGCTGGCGGCGAGCCATTCCTCGCGCATACGATGCGGCCGCTGCACACGCTCTATCGTCGCATCGGTTTCATCCATCACCGCCACATGCCGGGGCAGACCGACCTGTCCGGCACCATCGACCGCCATCTCGACATCTTGAACGCCATCGCCAATCGCCGCGTTGAAGCGGCGGTGGAGGCCAGCGACGCGCTGATCGACTTCATGAATGCGATGTTCGGCGGGATGGAGGCGGGAATCGATCCGCGGTTGCTCGATTGCAGCATCGAGCCGCTGCTCGGCACGTAAGGCGATGAGATTGGGTCTGACTGCGACCACGGAGAAAGTCCGCTCCCTCTCCCGCTTGCGGGGGAGGGCTGGGGTGGGGGTGTCTCCGCGATGGAGATACTCCCCGTGTGGAGAGAGCCCCCACCCGGCGCGTTTGCACGCGCCGACCTCCCCCGCAAGCGGGAGAGGTGCAGCGAGTCTGCCGCCAAATCGATCCCATCAACTCTAGGGAACAGGGAGAAACAAATGTCAACGATGGCCATGCCACAACCGACCGCGAGCGAGGCCGCGGTCCGCTACCTCATCACCAACTACAGTCCCAAGGGGAACAAGGTCGGCTGGCTGATGATGGCTTCGATCCTGGTCGAAGCCTGGGATCTCTATTCGATCGCTTTCGTGCTGATCTTCATCCGCGAGCAATACAATCCCGATCCCTTGATGCTCGGTCTCGCCGCCGCAGGCACGCAAGGCGGCGCCCTGATCGGAGCACTGCTCGGCGGCTGGATGTCCGACAAGATCGGCCGCCGCGTGATGTTCCTGGTCACGATGGTGATGTTCATCGTGTTGGCGCTGGCCCAGGCCTTCGTGCCGAGCGTCGGCTGGCTCGTCGTGATCCGTTTCCTGCTCGGCATCCCGCTCGGCTCCGATATCTCGACCGGCTACACCTACATCATGGAATCCATGGCCAAGGGCGAGCGCGAGGTCATGGGCAACCGCTGGCAGTTCATGTTCGCAGTTGGTGAAGTCCTCACCATCGGTGTCATTGTCCTCTTCCTCCTGATCGACATGCAGCACGAGACGCTGTGGCGCGTGACGCTCGGGCTCGGTGCGTTTCCCGCGCTGATCATCCTGATCATGCGGCACGACGTGCCGGAGACGGCGGTGTGGCTGGTGCAGAAGGGACGCTACCGCGAAGCCAAGCAGGTTGCCCGCGAGATGTTCAACGACAATCTCGCGATGCTGCCGGATCAGGACGTGGAGGTGCCGAAGGTCAGCACCCGCGCGTTCCTCGCCGATCTCAAGAAGGATCCGATCCGCTGGCGCGCCACGATCTACGGCTGGATTGCCTGCTTCGCGCAAGGCAGCGAGTTCTCGACCTTCGCGTTCTACCTGCCGGTGCTGTTCGTGATGGTCGGTGTGTCCAGCGTCCTCGGCAACAATCTGGTGACGATGGCGCTGTTCTGCTTCGCCGCGCTGTCCGGCTGGGTCGGACCGCTGTTGACGCCGAAGCTCGGCCATCGCGGCATCGCGATCGCTGGTTTCTCCATCGTCCTGGCCTCGCTGCTGGTCGCGGCCTTTGCGTTGTACACCGACAACAAGATCCTGCTGCCGTTCGCCGCGGCCGCCATGCTCTGGGGTCATTACTGGGATGCCTCGAACTGCATGACGATCCCGACCATGGTCGCCAAGCCGAAGTATCGCGGCACCGCGAGCGGCTTCGCCTACATGTTTGTGAAGCTGCCATCGTTCCTGGCAATCTTCCTCTTCCCCGCGCTGTTCTCGGCGATCGGGCAGGCGAATGCCACGCTGTTCGTCGCGATCTTCCCACTGATCGGTCTGCTCGCTGCGATCTTCATCCTGCCGGAGGTCTATGGTTACGACAACGACTGAAGGACTACTCAAGCAACGGCACGCTGGGATACTGGCGGCTCAGCCCAGGCGAGCCGTCGTGTCTTGCGTCGATGATGGCATAGTGCCTCTGATTTGCCCGACGTGTCAAATTATTTCGGAAAATACGTACGGCGTGGCGCGACGATCGTCGGCTACTTTGCATGGGGTTGTTTTCGACTTTTGTGTCGAGGGCCGTGCCGAACCTGATCTCGTCATGCTTCGGGGCTGCGATAATGACTGACCACGCTCACCTGATCGCGGCCGCGAGCGCCGCGATCAGGGCCGGTGGCGTGACGAGCAGGCCCAGCTTGAGGAACGGCCAGGCGCCGACCTCAATCTTCTCGCGGCGCAGGGCGACCAGCCACAGGATGGTGGCGAGCGAGCCGGTGATCGAGAAATTCGGCCCCAGGTCGACGCCGATCAGGATGGCGCTGACGACCGATGTCGGCAGGTGGTCGCTGGCGACGATCGATCCGGCGACGAGCCCGACCGGCAGGTTGTTGGCGATGTTGGTGGCGATCGCGGTCGCAATCCCGACGCTCCAGGCGGCCTTGGGCACGGATTGTCCGACAGCCTCATGCAGGAGCGCGCTGAGATGGCCGATCACGCCGGTCTTGATCAGCGCCTCCACCATCACGAAGAGTCCGCCGACCAGCGGCAGCACGCTCCATGACACGTGCTTCAGCACCGGCAGGGGCGACTGACGGCTGAGCAGCAGGACGAGGCCGGTCGTCACCGCGCCGCAGATGAAGGTGGGCAGGCCCAGTTGCTTGTCAAGCGCGGAGGCCGTGATCAGCACGATGCCGATCGCGACAATGCCGATCGCGGTCAGCTTGCCGCCACGGCTGAGCTTCTTGTGTGCCACCTTGTGCTCGATGGCCTCCTCCTTCAGCGCGCGATGCTGGGTGAGGCGGAGAACGACGTAGGTGAGCACGATCGAGGCGAGCGAGGGCAGCGCGAAGAGGCGGAGCCATTCGGCCAGATGCGGCATGTGCGCGCCGAACACCACGAGGTTGGCGGGGTTCGAGATCGGCAGCACGAAGCTCGCGGCGTTGGCAATGAAGGCGCAGACGAACAGGTAAGGCAGCGGCTGGGCGCCGGCCGCGCGTGTCGCTGCGTAGACCGCCGGCGTCAATACGATCGCGGTCGCGTCGTTCGACAGGAAGACCGTGACCAGCGTGCCGACGAGGTAGATCAGCAGAAACAACCGCTGCGGCGAGCCCCGGGCATATTCGACGGCGAGCGCCGCAAGGTAGTCGAATAGGCCCTCGAGCCGGGCGAGCTCGGCGATCAGCATCATGCCGATCAGGAACAGATAGACGTCGACGCCCTTTTCGACGCCGGTCAGCGCGTCGTCCCAGCTCAGGAAACCGAACAGCACCAGCGCCAGGGCGCCCGCCACGGCCCAGATCGCCTCGGGCAGACGAAAGGGACGGAAGATGACGCCTGCGGTCGCAAGCACGATGATGCTCCAGGCCCAATAGGCGGCATGCGGCGCGATCGGCAATGTGGTCCTCGTTCGATGGTTATTGTGCAGCGATAGCCGAAGCCGGCTGCGCTGTCTTCCCCTGCGGACGCGACTGTGGACACCGCGTCTCGGGGAGGGCGACGAAGCAGATTATGGCGCCGATTGCGGCGACGGCGCCGAGGGTGAGAAAAGCCGCACTATAGCCGACGCCGACCACGACCAGGCCGGCCAGCGTCGTGGACAGGGCCGCGCCGATGCTTTGTGCGGTGATGATGGCGCCCTGCGCGACGTTGAAGCGGCCAGTGTTGCGCATGAGGTCGGCGACGATGACGGGGAAAATCGCACCAAAGATGCCTGCGCCGACGCCGTCGAGAAGCTGCACGCCGACCAGCCAGATCGGGTTGTCGGAAAGGGTATAGAGCGCGCCCCGAATGGGCAGGATCAGGAGAGCGCCAAGGAAGAAGCGCTTATGGCCCCAGCGATCGGCCCTCGCGCCGACCAGCATCGCGAACGGCACCATCACGATTTGCGCCGCCACGATGCAGGCAGACATCAGGCTGGTGCCGAGGTGTTTGTCGCCGAGGGCAAGCTTTTGGCCGACGAGCGGCAACATCGCCGCGTTGGAAAGGTGGAACAGCGTGACGCAGATTGCGAAGATAAGGAGCGGCCGGCAGGTGAGGAGGATGCTGAAACCCGAGGGTTGCTCGCGGGCTTCGCTAGCCTCGCTGTTGTGTAGGCCGCGTGCGAGATCGTGGTCGATGGCGCGTTCCGGGATGCAGAGAATACTGACGAGGCTCGCGAGCGCCATGGCGCCAAGGAGATAGAACACGACGCTTGGTCCGAACCAGTAGGCTGCAACGCCGGCGATGGCGGCGGCGACCGCATTGCCCGCGTGATTGAAGGTCTCGTTGCGCCCGATCCGCGCCGTGAACGCGCTGTGGCCGAAGACGCCGAGCGAGATGGCGGCGATCACGGGCGGAAACACGACCGCCGACGTGTGTGCCAGCCCTTGTGAGACCGCGACCGCCCAGAAGCCTGGCCACACCGGAAGCAAGAGCGAGGATGCCGTCACGACGACCGCGGCAACGACCATCACGAGCCGTTTTGCCCTGGTTGCGTCGACCAGCGCGCCGGCGGGCGTCTGCGCCACGATGCCGGCGACTGTCGCAACTGACATCACGATGCCGATACGCGCCTCGTCCCATTGCTGCTCGGTGAGCAGATAGACGGCAAGATAGGGCCCAAGCCCGTCGCGGACATCGGCGAGGAAGAAATTCGCTGCGTCCAGCGCGCGGCCGGCTTGCACCTCTTCGCTCAAACTGCGCTTCGACATTGCGAATCTCGATCGAGGCGCAGAATTCGCCCTGCGAGAAACCGATGTCGGAGCAGATTGGTTCGCTCACATCAGCGCGAGCGCGTTGTTACAACTTGACCGCCAGCAGCACCGCGCCGGCGCCGATCATGGCGATGCCGATCCAGCCCTGCGCGGTCGGGCGCTCGCCGAGAAACGCGAAGGCGAACAGCGCCACCAGCACGACGCTGAGCTTGTCGATCGGAGCCACTAGCGTTGCCGGCCCGAGCTTGAGCGCGCGAAAATAGCAAAGCCAGGACGCGCCGGTGGCGAGTCCCGACAGGACCAGGAATAGCCAGGTTTTTGACGAGATCGCCGACGGCGCGGTGAATTGGCCGGTGAGGAACAACAGCACCGAGAAGGCGAGCAGCACCACGATGGTGCGGATGAAGGTTGCAAGATCCGGGTTGATGTTCTCCACCCCGACCTTGGCGAAGATCGCAGTCAGCGCGGCAAAGCAGGCGGAGAGCAACGCCCAGGTCTGCCAGGCGGAGAGGAGGGCGGGTTTCATGGGGATTCCTGATGCGTTGTCGTTCAGTTGTCGTTGTGCGGGCAGGCAGCCAAATACTGCGCCGTCGTCCCGGCGTAGGCCGGGACCCATAACCCAAGGATTAAGTTTGGCGAAGATTGGCGGTTGCCAGCTCGCGCCACAATCCCTGGGGTTATGGATCCCGGATCTGCGCTCCGCTTCGCTGCGCTTGTCCGGGATGACGACTGGGTGTGATGGCCTCTGCTCACCTCGCCACCGAGACCTTTTCCGCCATCGCCTTGCGCAGGATGCGCGACAGCGACTCGACTGAATACGGCTTCTGGATCAGCTCGAAGCCGCGATGGGCGCTTTCGGCGAGTACGTTGCTGTAGCCGGAGGTGAGCACCACCGGCAGGCCCGGATAGCGATCGCGGATCACGCCGGCGAGCTCCACGCCGTTCATGCCGGGCATGATGACGTCGGAGAACACGAGATCGACGGCGAATTCGTTCTCGCCAAGGATGGCCAGCGCCGCATTGGCGTTCGCGACGCGGCGTACGACATAGCCGAGGTCTTCGAGCAGTTCTGTGGAGAAGCGGCCGACGTCGTCATTGTCCTCGACCACCAGCACGCGATAGCCACGTCCCGTGGCGGCGGGTTCGCTCATCAGCGACGCTCCTTCCGCGGCCAGTGTGGGGCTCGGCGCCTGCGGCAAGTAGATCGTGAAGGTCGCGCCCTGTCCGACGCTACTCTCGACCGCGATGTCGCCTTCGGACTGTTTGGCAAAGCCGAAGGCCTGGCTGAGGCCGAGCCCGGTGCCTTTGCCGACCTCCTTGGTCGTGAAGAACGGCTCGAAGATCGCCTCGAGATTTTCCGGCGCGATACCAGAGCCGGTGTCGTGGACCGAGATCGCAACGAAATCGCCGCTGCGCGCGGATTGTGCGCGCAAGGCAGGGATGCCCTTGAGCTTGCGGACCGCGATCGTCAGGCGCCCTTCGTCCTTCATCGCATCGCGTGCGTTGATGGCGAGGTTGATCAGCGCGGTCTCGAACTGCGCGATGTCGGCGATGGTAAAGCAGTCTGGATCGTGCACGTCGACCGCGATCTCGATGCGGCCTCCGACCAGCGGCCGTACCAGCTGCGCCACGCTTTCGACCTGCATGCCGACGTTGAAGACCTGCGGCTTCAAAGGCTGCCTCCGCGCAAAGGCGAGCAGCTGTGCCGTCAGGTTCGAGGCGCGCTCGACCGTCTCGGAGATCGCATCGACGTAGCGCCGCCGTCGTTCCTCCGGCAGCTCGCGCCGGCGCAAAAAGTCGGTGGCCGAGCGGATGATGGTGAGGAGGTTGTTGAAATCATGCGCGACGCCGCCGGTGAGCTGGCCGATCGCCTCCATCTTCTGCGACTGGCGCAGCGCCTCCTCGCCGCGGCGGCGCTCGGTGATGTCGACGGCTTCGGGCACGGCGCCGGAAATCTTGCCGTGCTGGTCGAGCAAGGGGCGGATGCTGAAATCGAACCAGCGTTCGCCGATGGGAAGACGGAGCAGCATCTCCATCCGCACCGCTTCGCCCGTCAGGACCGTATCGAAGGCGTTACGGACCATCGCCGACATGCCTTCGGTCGCGGTGAACCACGGCGTCTCCCAGAACCGCTTTCCGATGACGTCTCGCGGAGCGGCGCGGATACCCGCGAGCGCCGTTGTGTTGGCGTAGAGCAGGTCACCTTCGAGGTTGAGCAGGCCCTGGTACTGGTTGCTGGTCTCCAGGATCGCACGCAGCCGGGCCTCGTTGGCTTCGAGCTGCGAGGTGCGCTCGGTGATGCGCTCTTCCAGCGTTTCGTTGAGCTGCCTGAGCTCGATCTCGGCCTGCTTGGCGGCGGTGATGTCGTGGGCGACGCCGATGAAGCCGATATGCTTGCCATTGGGGTCCCAGCGTGGTTGGGATTCCGAGCGCAGCCAGCGCCACTGGCCGTCGGCGCGCCTGTAACGGGCTTCCAGCACGAAGGGTTTTAGCGAAGCCTCGCCCTGCACGGATTGCTGGAGCACCTGCGGCAGGTCGTCCGGGTGCAGCACCTTGCGCCAGTCGAAATCGATCGCCTCCTCGAAGGGCAGGCCGAGGAAGTCGACATAGGCCTGGTTGGCGAAAGAACGCTTGCGGTCGAGCTTGGTGACCCAGATCGGCACCGGCGCGCTATCGGCGATCAGGCGGAAGCGTTCCTCGCTTTCCCGTAAGGTCGCCTGCGCCAGCATCTGGTCGGTGACGTCGAGGTCCGCGCCGACCAGCCGCACCGCGCGGCCGTCCGCATCGCGCTCGATCTTGCCGACGACGCGGATCCAGCGCACTTCGCCGTCGTTGGGGCGGGTGATGCGGTAGGTGTCCGAATAATCTTCGCTCTCGCTTTTGAGGACGCCGAAGAGGTGCTGGACCGTCCGCTCGCGGTCCTCGGGATGGATGCGGCCAGCCCAGTCTTCGTAGGTCTCGCTGGCGGCCTCCGGCGGAAGGCCGTGGATCAGGAGATATTCGGGGGTGCGGCGGTTCCTGACGCCATCACGGAAATCGATCTCAAGGCCACCGACGCCGGCGATGCGCTGGATGCGCGCAAGCTCAGCCCCGCGCTCCTGCAACGCGCGATAGGCGTTGTCGCGCTCGCGGGCGATCTCATCCAGATGCTGGCGCAGCCTTTCGGCGGCGATGGTCTCGGGCAAAGGATCGTTCAAGGGGTCGGCCGCTGTGATGCACGTGCCGGAGCAATTCTCACACAGTCCGGGCGCGATGGCTACCCATAGCAACGATGAAGGGGCGAATGATGTCGGAGAAGTGTGGACGGAGGATCAACGTCACGCCCGAGGAATTTGTTCCGTTCGCAGGAACGATTAACGTCGCGAAGCGTCGTCGCCGAGCCCAGAATGGGTTCGAAATAGGTTCAAGATAGACCCAAGAGATTCCTGCCGGGGGATGTAAACCTTGAAGTTATTTGTCTGCCAGGCATGCAGCAACGTCCTCTATTTCGAGAACCGCGCCTGCGAACGCTGCGGCCACCGGGTTGCCTTCCTTCCCGAGAAAGAGATGCTCTCCGCAATCGAGCCCGACGGGACGGCCTGGACGACGCTGGCTGACAAGGGCAAGGGCCGCCTGTTGTGCGCCAATGCCCAGTTCGACGCCTGCAACTGGCTGACCGAGCCCGGCAGCAGCGATCTCTACTGCCGCGCCTGCCGGCACAACGGCACGGTGCCCGACCTGTCCGATCGGACGCAGCTTGCCGGCTGGCGCGAGCTCGAGGTGGCCAAGCACCGGCTGTTCTATTCGATTCTGCGATGGAGGCTGCCGCTGACGACGCGGGCAGAAGATCCCGCGCACGGGCTGATCTTCAACTTCCTTGCCGATGATCCCTTCAGCGGCCAGCGGATCATGACCGGCCATGACAACGGCCTTATCACGATCGCGCTCACCGAAGCCAATGACATCGAACGCGAGCGGCGCAGGCTCGAGATGGGTGAGCCGTACCGCACGCTGCTCGGGCATTTCCGTCACGAGGTCGGGCACTATTTTTGGGACGTGCTGGTGCGCGACGGTGGCAAGCTCGGCGAATTCCGCGCGACGTTCGGCGACGAACAGATCGACTACGGGCAGGCGCTCCAGCGCCACTATGCAGAGGGGCCGCCGCCGGACTGGCAGCAGAACTACGTCTCCGCCTATGCGACCACGCATCCCTGGGAGGACTTCGCCGAGACCTGGGCCCACTACCTCCACATCGTCGACACGCTCGAGATGGCTGCCGAGTTCGGCATGGAGGTGCGCCCCAGGATCGATCGGGACGGCGAGCTGACGGCGCGGATCCGCTTCAACCCCTATGTGGCGGCTAATGTCGAGAAGCTCGTCAATGCATGGCTGCCCTTCACCTTTGCCATCAACAGCGTGAACCGGGCGATGGGCGCCCGCGACCTCTATCCCTTCATCCTGTCACCGGCTGTGATCGGGAAGTTGGGCTTTGTCCACGAATTGGTGCGAGGCGCCGCAAAGGTCGATAGCAGATAGGGATCGATAAGGCCGGCTTTGGGAAGGCGATAAGGGCAGGCACGGATCGCTGGTACGCCAGGGCGGCGAGCGGATTTAGACCGTTGCCTCCGGCCCATTTTGCTGTACCACGGACATGTCACGGCCCTGTCCCATCAGCCCGAACGGGTGAGGGAGGGGTCCCGCCCAAGGTCGAAGAACCAAGAAAAGCATGTTCAAACGCATCCTGATCGCCAATCGCGGCGAAATCGCCTGCCGGGTCATCAAGACTGCCCGCCGGATGGGAATTGAGACGGTCGCGGTCTATTCCGAGGCCGACCGTGATGCCCTGCATGTCGAGATGGCCGACGAGGCGGTCCTGATCGGGCCGCCGGCCGCGGCCGAGAGTTATCTGGTGATCGAGAGGATCGTGGAGGCCTGTCGCAAGACGGGCGCGCAGGCTGTGCATCCCGGCTACGGCTTCCTGTCCGAGCGCGAGGCATTTCCGCGTGCGCTGGAGGCAGCCGGTATCGTGTTCATTGGCCCGAACCCGGGCGCGATCGCGGCGATGGGCGACAAGATCGAGTCCAAGAAGGCGGCTGCCAAGGCAAAAGTCTCGACCGTGCCCGGCTATCTCGGCGTCATCGAAGACGACAAGCATGCGGTGCGCATTGCCGACGAGATCGGCTATCCCGTGATGATCAAGGCGTCCGCCGGCGGTGGCGGCAAGGGCATGCGCATTGCGCACTCGAAGAGCGAGGTCGCCGAAGGCTTCAATCTGGCGAAAGCCGAAGCCAAGGCCTCGTTCGGCGACGACCGCGTCTTCGTCGAAAAATTTATCGTCGATCCCCGCCACATCGAGATCCAGGTGCTGGGCGACAAGCACGGCAACGTGATCTATCTCGGCGAGCGCGAATGCTCGATCCAGCGTCGCAACCAGAAGGTCATCGAGGAGGCACCGTCGCCGCTGCTCGATGAGACCACACGCCGCAAGATGGGCGAGCAGGCGGTCGCGCTGGCGAAGGCGGTGAATTATGATTCCGCCGGCACGGTCGAATTCGTCGCGGGCCAGGACAAGAGCTTCTATTTCCTCGAGATGAACACCCGCCTCCAGGTCGAGCATCCCGTGACTGAGCTCGTCACCGGCATCGATCTCGTCGAGCAGATGATCCGGGTCGCTGCCGGCGAGAAGCTCGCCATCGCGCAGAAGGACGTCGCGCTGACCGGCTGGGCGGTGGAGTCGCGTCTTTACGCCGAAGATCCTTTCCGCAACTTCCTGCCCTCGATCGGCCGCCTCGTGAAATACCGCCCGCCGGCGGAGCTAAGCAAGGACGGCATCACCGTGCGCAACGACACCGGCGTGCAGGAGGGCGGCGAGATCTCAATTCACTACGATCCGATGATCGCCAAGCTCGTCACCCACGCGCCCTCGCGCGCCGCAGCGATCGAGGCGCAGGCGACTGCGCTCGACGCGTTCTATGTCGACGGCATCCGCCACAACATTCCGTTCCTCTCCGCGCTGATGAACCATCCGCGCTGGCGCGAAGGACGGCTCTCGACCGGCTTCATCGCCGAGGAGTTTCCGAAGGGTTTCTCGGCGCGCGTGCCTGAAGGCGACATAGCGCGGCGGATCGCCGCCGTCGGCGCCGCCATCGATCACGTGCTCGGCGAGCGCAAGCGCCAGATTTCCGGCCAGCTCGGCGGCCGCATCGTGCAGCGCGAGCGCCGCCGCGCCGTCTGGCTCGACCGCGAGGAGATCGCACTCGAGATCGCGCGCGAAGGCGAGGCGATCGCGGTGCGTTTCCTCGATGCCGAGGGCAAGGCGGGCAATGGCCATCTGCTGGAATCGCCGTGGAAGCCGGGCGAGCCAGTCTGGCAGGGCACCATCGACGGCCATTTCATCGCCGTGCAGGTGCGCCCCATTCCGAATGGCGTTCGGCTCGCCCATCAGGGCGTCGAGGTGCCGGTCTATGTCTGGACAGAGACGGAAGCGTCTTCGGCGCGGCTGATGCCGGTGACGACGGCCTCCGACACGGGCAAGAAGCTGCTCTGTCCGATGCCCGGGCTCGTCGTCTCAATCGCAGTCGCCGAAGGGCAGGAGGTCAAGGCCGGAGAGACGCTTGCGGTCGTTGAAGCCATGAAGATGCAGAACGTGCTGCGCGCCGAGCGCGACGGCACGGTGAAGAAGATTCACGCCAGCGCTGGCGCCACCCTCGCGGTGGACGCGCTGATCCTGGAGTTTGCGTGACCGCCAACGCCACGGCGGTAGACCCTCACCCTGAGGAGCGCGCTCTTCGTGCGCCTCTCGAAGGGCGAGGCCAAGAGCCGGGCCTTCATCCTTCGAGACGCGCGTTCCGCGCTCCTCAGGATGAGGAACTGGCAGCGAGGAAACCATGGCCTTCCGCCAACGCCGCGAAAAACTGCGATCGATCCTCACCGGGCAGGGCTGCATCCGTCCCGGCTCGGTCTATGACGCGATCTCGATCCGGCTCGCCGAGGATCTCGGCTTCGAGATGGGCATGTTCGGCGGCTCGGTGGCCTCGCTCGCCGTGCTCGGCGATCCCGACATCGCACTGATCACCCTCACCGAACTTGCCGAGCAGATGCGGCGGATGTCGCGGGCTTCCGCGCTGCCGGTGCTGGTCGATGCCGATCACGGCTATGGCAACGCGCTCAATGTTCGTCGCACGGTGCAAGAGCTCGAGGCCGCCGGCTGCGCCGGCCTCACCATCGAGGACACACTGTTGCCGCAGGCGTTTGGCGAAGCAAAGACACAGCTCATCTCGCTGGAAGAGGGCGTCGGCAAGATGAAGGCGGCGCTCGGTGGCCGCAGCGATCCCTCGCTGGTCATCATGGGCCGCACGGGTGCCGCCGCAGTCACCTCGATCGAGGACACCATCAGGCGCGCGCAGGCCTATGAGGCCACCGGCGTCGATGCCTTGTTCTTCACCGGCATCGAGTCGCGCGCCGAGCTCGAGGCGATCGCAGCCGCCACGCGTCTGCCGATCGTGCTGGGCGGCGCGCCGGACGAACTGAACGCGCTCGACTATCTAGTCGGCCAGCGTGTGCGCGTCGCGCTGCAAGGCCACGCACCGATCGTTGCGGCAGCGCAGGCCGTCCACGCCACGCTGAAGGCGCTACGCGAGGGCACGCCGCCGAAAAACCTCAAAGGCCTCGCATCGTCGGAGCTGACGGGCCGCATCATGCGCGAGGATGATGTGAAAGCGCGCAGTGCCGATTTCCTCGGGTCGAAGAGATGAGCCGGGCCATCCTCCAGGTCATGATCCGCGGCCGCGTGCAAGGCGTCGGCTATCGCGCCTGGGTCGAATACCAGGCGAGCGCGAGCGGACTGGAAGGTTGGGTGCGCAACCGGCGCGACGGCAGCGTGGAGGCGCTGTTTGCGGGAGCGCCGACCCGCGTCGCCGAAATGGTCGCCTTGTGCCGGCATGGTCCGCCGTCCTCGCGCGTCGATAACGTCACCAGCGAAACAGCAGATGAGGACGATTTGAATCTGCGGCGGGCAGGGGAAGCGTTTTCGGTGTTGCCGACGATGTAGGTTCACCGCGGCAGCTTGGCGATGGCGTCGCTGAGCTCATGGATCTCGTAGGGCTTGCGCAGGATCGGGAAATCACCGCGCACGTCGGAGGCCGCGTCGCTGTAGCCGGTCGCGAGCAGGATCGGCAGGCCGGGGCGGAGCTGACGCAGGCGGTGGGCGAGGGTGAGCCCGTCCATCTTGCCGGGCATCACGATGTCGGAGAACACGAAGTCGACGCCGTCGAGTTCAATCTCGCGCAGTGCCTCCTCGGCATCCGAGACGCGACGCACCTGATAGCCGAGCTGCTCCAGAAGCCCGATGCTGACCAGCGCGACGTCCGGATTGTCCTCGACCAAAAGCACGGTGCCGCTGCCGCGCGAGGGCGCGGTGGCGGCTTCGCGTTGTGGTTCGCTCGTCTCGCGCGGCAGGAAAATGGTGAATGTCGTGCCCTTGCCGAGTTCGCTGGTCACCTTCACAGTGCCGCCCGCCTGATGGGCAAAGCCGTGCACCTGGGACAAGCCGAGCCCGGTGCCCTTGCCGACCGGCTTGGTCGTGAAGAACGGCTCGAAGATCTTGTCGAGCACGTCGGAGGGGATGCCGAGGCCGGTGTCGGCAACGCTGATGGCCACGAACTCGCCGGCGTGAAGCGGCTCGGACAGCACCGCATTGCGGGCGCCGATCGTCACGGTGCCGCCGTCAGGCATCGCGTCGCGCGCATTGATCACGAGATTGAGCAATCCGGTCTCGAGTTCGGAGACGTCGGCCTTGATCGGCCAGACGCTCCGATCGATGTCGAAGGCGAGCCGCACGGTGCTGCCGAGACCGGCATGGAGCACCTCGCGGATCGCCTCGATCCGCTCGTCGAAACGGATTGCCTGGGGATTGACGCTCTGCCGCCGGGCGAAGGTCAGGAGCTGGGCAGTTAGGGCGGCGCCGCGCTTGGTGGCCGTGTCGATCGCGGAAATCGCACGCTCGAGCTTGGCGTCGGGCTCGGCGCTCCGCTTGAGAACGTGAAGGCTGCCGCTGATGATCATCAAGAGGTTGTTGAAGTCGTGCGCGACGCCGCCAGTGAGCTGGCCGAGCGCGTCGAACTTCTGGGACTCCGCGAGCTGCTTCTGCATCGCCTCGAGCTTGAGCTGGGCGTTGCGGCGTTCGGTGATGTCGCGGGTGATCTTGGCAAAGCCGATGAGCTCGCCGTTCTCGTAGATCGGATCGATCACGACGCTCGCCCAGAAGAAGGTGCCGTCCTTGCGGACGCGCCAGCCTTCCTCCTCGTAGCGGCCCTGTTCCCGCGCGATTTTGAGCGCACGGGCGGGCTTGCCGCTGGCGCGATCGATTTCGGTATAGAAGCGCGAAAAATGCTGGCCGACGATTTCCTCGGGCGAATAGCCCTTGATGCGCTGGCCGCCGATGTTCCAGCTGGTGATGACGCCGGTGGGATCGAGCATATAAAGGGCGTAGTCCGCAACCCCCTCAACCAACAGCCTGAAACTGCGCTCGCTATCGAACAAGTCTCGCTGTTGTCTGAACTTTTGCGCCATTCTGGACCCCGCCTCGACCGGAACAAACGCCGCGGGCCGGTCATTGTTCCGCGCGCCTGAACCCTTTTTAGGCAAATGTCGGGAACAGTATGCAAGCCAGAGGCCTCAAGGATAACTTGACAGGAAATCGATATCGTCAGATATTTCTGTTATGACAGAAATAACAGGTAAGAAGAAATTGCCTGCCACGGTCGAGCGCTTCATCCTGCACTGGGGCGACATGGGAGACGAGTGGGGCGTCAACCGCTCCGTCAGCCAGATCCATGGGTTGCTCTATCTCGCGGAAGTGCCGATGACGGCGGAGGACATCGCCGAGACGCTCGGCATGGCGCGCTCCAACGTCTCCAACTCGATCAAGGAGCTCCTGGCCTGGAATTTGATCCGCCGTGTGCCGATCCTCGGCGACCGCCGCGATCATTTCGAGGCGGAGACCGACATCTGGGAGGTGGCGGCGCGGATCGCGGCGCGACGCAAGGAGCGGGAGATCGATCCTGCAGTCGCGGCCCTGCGGGCCTGCGTGACGGATGCCGCCGATGATCCCGCGATCAGCCCGGTCGCAGCCAAGCGGCTGAAGGAGATGCTCGCCTTCACCGAGCTCGCCGACCACTGGTTCATGCAGATGCTGAAAGTACCGCGCCCGCGGCTGATCGCGCTGATGAAGCTCGGCGAGAAGATCGCCAATCTGCTGCCGCTGGGTAAAGCCAAATAGCGTAATCCCCGTCACCAACGCAAAGTTCACCGACGAGCTTGCCCGCCGCCTGCATCGGCCTGCGGTGTTTCGCATTCCGGCAAGCCTGCTCCGCCGGATCGGTGGCGGTGTTGCCGACGAGCTCCTGCTCGGTGGCCAGCGTGTGCTGCCGAACAAGGCGCTGAGCCGCGGTTTTGTGTTCCGGCACGAGACGTTGCGCAGTGCATTCGAGGCGATTTTGTGAGGCTTAGGTCGCGGCACTGCGAAAGGTCGCTGCCACCGTACGCAGTGCGGCGAGCTTGGCGGGGTCGCTGACCTTCGAGTGCAGCATCAGCTTTGATGCCGCCAGCTTGGGCAGCTTGTGTGCCGGCCCGATATCGGCCAGCCCAGGCGGCGCGATCCGCCGCGCCAGCGGTGCGACGGCGAGGCCTGCGAGGACCGCGGCAACCACTGCGGTGACGCCACCGCCGACAAAGCGTTCGCGCCAGGCGAGGCCGGCCTTGTCGAGCGCGCGCACGGCGACGGCGCGGACGCCACATGGCGGGGCGAGCGTTGCGAGCGGCAGAGGCTCTCCCTTCGGCACGGTAAAGCCTCTTGACGCAAACCAACCGAACTCGTCCTCGGCAAGCTTCTCGCCGCCGCGCCGGCTACCTTCCTGGCGCACGATCACCGCATCGATCTCGCCTTTGTCGTAGGCATCAAGCATCTCCCGCGAGAAGCCGATGGTGACTGCGAGGGTGAGGTTTGAGGTCATCGCGTGCAGGCGTTCGAGCAGTGGTACGAGCTCGGGTCCTGCGGCATGATCGGAAATGCCGAGCGACAGGGACTGTGGGGCCGATGCCCCGTCCGACAGCGCACGGTCATGCGCCGTCACCAGTGCGCGGGCGCGATCGAGAAAACCTGCGCCGTGGGCCGTCAGCCTGACCGCGCGTGGTGAGCGCTCGACGAGGCGTTTTCCAAGCAGCGTTTCGAGTCGCTGCAGCTTGAGGCTCACAGCGGCCTGCGTTGTCCCGAGCGCCTCAGCCGCGCGCGTAAAGCTCTGGAGGTCGGCGATCAGCAGGAAGGCCTGCACCGTGGCGATGTCGAGTGTGGCTGTCATTATAGAACGTTATCATTGATATCAGTATAAATAAGATACCAAAATGATGGGGCGAGGTCTAGTTTTCCCTGGACGCGCGCGGCAGCCAGCGCGCCTTTCAAGGAGAACCAATCATGCCTCTGATCACCGTGTCGTATTCGACCTCCCGCCAGTCGTCGTCGCTCAAGGCCGACATCGCCAGCACCGTGTCCGAGCTCACCGCAGAGATCCTGCATAAGGATCCCAAGGTCACCGCGATCATCGTGAAATCGGTCGACGCGAGCGACTGGTTCGCCGGCGGCAGGTCGCTCGCCGAGCAGAAGCTTGCCAGCTATTGGATCGATATCCACGTCTCCGAGGGCACCAACACCAAGGACGAGAAGGCCGCCTATCTCGCCGCCATGTTCAGGCGCATGGCCGAGCTTCTCGGACCTCTGCACCACGAGACCTATCTGCATGTCGACGAGGTGAGGGGCGATGCCTACGGCTTCGGCGGCCTCACCCAGGAACGCCGCTATATCGCCGGCAAGCTCGAAGTCGCGCCGGAGCGCGCGGCAGCTTAAGCCGCGGCCTCCGGGAGCAGGGCCTTGGTGGGCCCGAACAGCTCCTCAAAGGCCTGCCGGAGCGCGATGTCGACATCGGCCATCGTCACGAGGTGGCCGAGGTCGACCAGCGAGGTCACGCCGTAGCGGGGATCGGCGACGCCGCAAGGCACGATTCCCGAGAAGTGCGACAGGTCCGGCTCGACATTGATGGCGATGCCGTGGAACGACACCCAGCGCTTCAGCCGCACGCCGATCGCGGCGATCTTGTCCTCATGACCGGGCCCCTTGTCCGGCCGCTTCACCCAGACACCGACCCGGTCCTCGCGCCGCTCGCCGCGGACGTTGAAGGCGTCGAGCGTGCGCAAGATCCATTCCTCCAGGCTCGCGACATAGGCCCGCACGTCCGGCCGGCGGCGCTTGAGGTCAAGCATCACATAGGCGACCCTCTGGCCGGGCCCGTGATAGGTCAGTTGCCCGCCCCGCCCCGTGGCGAAGGTGGGAAAGCGCGGATCGAGCAGGTCGGAGGCCTTGGCGGAGGTGCCGGAGGTATAAAGCGGGGGATGCTCGAGCAGCCAGACGAGTTCCGACGCCTCGCCCGCCGCAATGGCCGTGACGCGCGCCTCCATGGCTGCGACGGCTTCGGGATAAGGCACGGGGGCGTCCGAAATCCGCCACGCCACGGGCGGGCCCGAGAAGGCGGAAAACGGGGTCAAATCGAGGTCTTCGCGGTCGTTTTCGGGCTTATTAACCATTGGCTAACCATAACGTGGTGATCATCGCAGGTGCAAATGCAGAGTCTCCAGTTGCGGCGGTGCTGACGTGCCCACTCTCGATAAAGTCACCGTGGATCTCATGGTCGTCCTCGGGACGACCACCATGCCGATCCATCAGGTATTACGTCTTTCCCGCGGCGCCATCATCGAACTGGACGCAACCGAGGCCGACGAGGTCAAGGTTTTGGCCAATAATCTGCCCGTCGCCAGCGGCGTCGTGCTGGTCGACCGCAACCGGATCGCGGTCGAGGTCAAGCAGATGCTGCCTCGCTCGCCCGGGACACGGTAACGGCGCGGGCAGGGGCGAAACTTTCCTCAGAAGCTTGTGGAATTTGCGGCCTCAGCAGGCTTGTACCCCCCTGATGGATTTGTTAGATCGGCGCCGGTTGATCCGGCCGGCGCGAGCCCAAGCCGGCTTCTTAAAGCGCTCGTGGCGGAACTGGTAGACGCGCTGCCTTGAGGTGGCAGTGGGTAACACCGTGGGGGTTCGAGTCCCTCCGAGCGCACCATTGGCATTGAAATCTCAGGATTTCTTTCGCCCGTTACTTTCAAAGGTCACTATTCTGTTCTGATCGTTGGCATTGCCCGAGCGGCGATGTTCTCGATTTGATCATGGGACGACATCTTCGCCATCCCCGCCGCGGTGCCGAGCGGTCACAGCGCGCGATACTTCGGTATGTCCTCCTCTGTCCACGGAACCCAGCCGCTGCTCTCGAATTTCCGGCGGACAATCAGCTCGCTTTCAACGGTGTTGCGCGCCGACGAGGTGATCGAATGAGCCGCCTTGTTTGTCCTCAAGCTCAATCCGGGATTTGCAGCACTTTCGCGGCCTTTTGGTAGATGCCCGTAAGATCGTCGAGCATATGTAGCGCCTCGGTGAATTGCCTGAAATTGTAGTCCGGACGTAACGCACTGATGCGTTGACGTGCCGCTCGGGCCTCCTCGATGCGGCCAGCGGCCGCAAGCGTCAGCGCTGCTACGGCATGTGCATGAAAATGATCGCCGGCATGCCGTTCAACAAGCGCCGCACAGTCCGCGGCCTCCTGGATCTTGCCGAGCCGCAACAAGGCGAACGTTCGCACTCGATGCGTCCCGAACATCATCGGATCAAGCGGGCTGAGCTGCGCTGCGATGTCGGCTGCGTCGATCGCGCACCCGGGATCGCCGGTCTGGCATTGCACAAAGGCCATAGAGTAGTGAGCAAACGCATAATTGGGACTCAAGCGAATCGATTGATTGAGCTCGCCAACGGCGCCGTCGTGCGCGTGCGCAAGCCATAGCGCCCGGCCGATCGCACAATGTGCCGCCGGGTCGCTGGGATCCGCCTGCAAGGCCTGTTCGGCAGTTTCGATCGCCGACGCAATCTCGTGTTCGGACTTACGCACGTGCAGATGGAACGCGTTCTGAAAATGTGTGAACGACATTCCCGCATAACTTCGCGAGAAGGTCGGGTCGAGAGCTATTGCCCTGGTGAAGAACTGCTGCGCCTCTCGATTGCTCTCGCTCGTAAAGCGATGCATGTGGGAGAGCCCCAGATGGTACGCCTGCCACGCGTCGAGCGAGGCAGGCGGCATGAGCAGCGCACGGTTGCGTTCGATAACGTGAATTTCCGCATCAAGACCCGAGACGATCCGCGTGGCCAGCAGCGGAGGCGCAGCGAAGGAATCGACGGCGTTGCAGCTGAATTCGTCAACCCAGAAGATGCGATCGCTCTTGGGGTCGATGAGCTCGACCGAGACAAGATATTTCCTGCCGTCGCGTCGCAGATGGCCGGACGCAACATATTGCGCGTTCACAATCCCGGCGGCCGTCGAGGGCGTCTGGCTGCGCAGCGAAAAAGCCGTACCGCGGGCAATGACGCGGATGCTTCGCAGCTTGGCAAAACCAAAGATGATGTCGCTTGTGACGCTGTCGGCATCCGCAACGTTTTCCTGCGCCGCTGTGAACGGCATCAGCAGCAGCGTCGGCCTATTCGTGGCCACCGCTTGCTGATCCGTCGGCGGCTCGAAATGCGCGACGCCGGCCGAACTGACACTGGCCGGCCTCGAACCCGAGCGTTGTGCCGCCGCCAGAACGGCCTTGAGCGATGCCGGATCGATGCCTCCGGTCTGGAATTGCCTCACCGCTGCGTCGATCTGGTGCTCGGCCTCGGCATAAAGCCCGCGGCGAAGCAGCGTGCGAACGAGCTCGATGTGAACCGCTTCGTCGAACGGCGCAATTTCGATGCACTGACGCAGCAATGCGATGCGGTCATCGTTCTCCGGAGGCAGGATGAAGATGAGCCGTTCGAGGAGCTGTTGGCGCCATTGACCGAAACGGTGCCGTTGGCTTGCGAGCCAATTCTCGAACGACGGGGCCCTTTCGATCGAGAGACCTTCGAGAAAGTCGCCGCGAAACAAAGCCAGTAGCGAGCGAAGGTCGCTCGGCGAGGGACTGCTTAGCGTCCTCTGCGCACTGCGCGCAACGGCGAGGGCATCCACGTGGAGCGACGCCGTATCGAGGCTGACTTGCCTGCGGTCGGCGATGAGCCGCTTCGTCGCCTGTCCATCGACCAGAGACCTCAGCTTGGAAAGGCACCAACGTAATTCGCCTCTGGGATCATCGGCGACGTCCCAGAACAGCTCGCAGAGTTTTTCGCGGGTGACCGGACGCGGCGCCATCGCCAGATAGGCAAGGAGCGCCCGCACCTTGCGCGAAGGCGGCTCGGATAACTCCGCCCCATTCCGGATGATCTGCAACGGTCCCAGCAAAAGCACATGGTCCGCCGGAGTGGCCATTTCCATGATTTCTCCAACGCTTGCTCCAACGACGGCCGCCTAACTTCAAGGTCTTAGGGTTTGCCGGGCCCTTGGGAAAGTAACAGATGATCGATTGCTCCAGATGGAAGGATTGTAAGCAAAATCAATATTTTATGAGGCTGGGTGGGAAGGATGGGCTGCAGGTGACGCCTAGGGCGCGTGGCCGGGAGAAGTCGGATGACGACAAAGGATGTGGGCATTGTGCTGGCTCATGGCGCATGGGCGGATGGATCGAGCTGGGCGCGCGTCATAACCGGCCTCGCGGCCCGCGGCGTGAAGGCGTCTGCGGCGCCGCTGCCGCTCACGTCGCTTGCCGACGACGTTGCCGCGCTCAATCGCAGCATCGGGCGCATGTCCGGACCGGTCGTCCTGGTCGGACATGCCTATGCGGGTGCCGTCATTGCATTGGCGCGGCCCGAGCAAGTGAAGGCGCTGGTCTATGTTGCCGCACTGGCGCCGGACGAGGGTGAGAAGGTCGAGGACGTGTTCTATCGCGCGGAACCGCATCCGCTGGCGCCGAAGCTTGCACCGGACGCCAACAATTTGATTTGGCTGCCCGACGATGCCTTCGCCAAATCTTTCGCGCCGAACGCTTCGGCGGAAGATCGGTCGGTGCTCGCCGCGGTGCAGCGGCCCATCTCGCTGGCGTGCATCACGGTCCCGGCAGGGCGTCCGTTATGGAAGGACGTTCCGACGTGGTTCATGCTCGCGGAGCAGGATCATATGATCATCCCAGCGACGCAGCATTTCATGGCCGAGCGCATGAAAGCGAAGATCAGGTCGCATGCCGTCGACCACACGCCGATCGTCACGGCTCCCGGACCTGTCATCGACATCATCCATGACGCGGTCCAGTCGGTCGCCGGCAACTGATCGGTTACGGCCAGGCTCGCGACGAAGCATCGGTCGCGGAGATCGAATTTGCAGGTAGGAGAATCCGATGGCGCCTTTCAGATACCGCAAGGTCAATGTCGACGGGTTCAATGTGTTTTACCGAGAGGCCGGCAGAAGCGACGCGCCGGTGTTGCTGCTGCTTCACGGCTTTCCGTCCGCGGGCCACATGTTTCGCGAGCTCATTCCCATGCTTTCGGATCGGTTGCGCCTGATCGCGCCGGACCTGCCCGGCTTCGGCCAGTCCGACACGCCGCCGCGCGACACTTTTTCCTATACCTTCGCTAAATTGGCTGACGTGATCGAGCGCTTCACGGAAGTGATCGGTCTGTCGCGGTTTGCGATCTACGTTTTCGACTACGGTGCGCCCACCGGCTTTCGCTTGGCGGTTCGCCGTCCCGAGCGCATCAGCGCGATCATCTCGCAGAACGGCAATGCCTATGAGGAGGGGCTGAGCGACGGCTGGATCCCGATCCGCGCGTACTGGCAGGACCCGTCGGAGAAGAACCGTGCCGCGCTCAGGGCCTTTCTTTCGCCGGAGACCACGCTCTGGCAATACACCCATGGTGTTGCCGACACATCGCGTGTGTCTCCGGATGGCTATTCGCTCGACAATTTCTATCTGGCACGTCCCGGCGCTCATGACGTGCAACTCGATCTCTTTGGCGATTACAAGAGCAATGTCGCCATGTATCCGGAATTCCAGGCTTACTTCCGCCAGCACAAGCCGCCATTTTTGGCAACCTGGGGTAAGAACGATCCATTCTTCCTGCCGGCAGGGGCGGAGGCATTCAAACGCGACTTGCCGCTCGCCGACATACGCTTCTTCGATACAGGTCACTTCGCCTTGGAGACGCACTGCGAGGACATCGCAAAAGCCATCGGCGATTTCCTGGATGCGACCAGATCGAAGGCAGCGTAGCGATGTCAACGCAAGGCCCGCATCAGCGGAGAAGCACATGCCTCACCTAGAGCAATTGGACGCCCTCATCCTTGGCAGCGGAACCGGCGGCAAGCTTCTGGCTTGGCACCTGGCCCGATCAGGGTTCAAAACCGCGGTGGTCGAGCGGCGATGGATCGGCGGCTCCTGTCCCAACGTTGCTTGCATGCCGACCAAGAATGAGATCTCGAGCGCAAAAGTCGCGCATGTCGCGCGTCAGGCCGGCGAATACGGCACCTTGGCCCATAACGTCACTGTCGACATGGCAACGATTCGTCAGCGCAAGCGCGCGATGGTCGAGCGCCAAGTTGCGAAGCACATGCAGATCTACCAGGCGAGCGGCGCAGAACTGATCACGGGCAGCGGACGTTTCATCGCGCCGAAAACCGTTGAAGTGAATTTGAACGGCGGAGGCACGCGCGAACTCGCGGCCGATAAGGTTTTCCTCAATGTCGGAACCCACGCGGCAATTCCACACGTTCCGGGCCTTCGAGCGGCTGGGCCGCTCACGCATGTGGAGGTTCTGGAGCTTGATTATTTACCGCGACACCTGATCGTGATCGGCGGGGGCTATTCGGGGCTGGAACTTGCACAAGCCTATCGTCGCTTTGGCAGCGATGTAACCATTATCGAATCCGGTCCTCAACTCCTGGCTCGCGAGGATATCGACGTCTCGGAGGAGATGAGGCGCATTCTCAGCAGCGAAGCTATTCGAGTTCTTGTCGCGGCCGAGCTGCTTCGGGTAAGCGGGCGATCCGGAGATGTAGTTTCTGTCGTGGTGCGCACCCCCTCGGGAGAGCAGCAAATCGATGGCAGCGATATCCTGGTAGCAGCAGGGCGTATTCCCAATACGGCTGAAGTTGGCCTGGATAAGGCCGGCGTCGAGCTGGACGCGCGCGGTTTCATTCGCGTCAACGATCGGCTGGAAACGAGTGCGCCGGATGTATGGGCGGTAGGCGAATGCGCGGGCAGTCCGCAATTCACTCACATATCTGAGGACGACTTTCGAATCGTACGCGACAATCTGGCGGGAGCAAGTCGCAGCACGCGCGGCCGGCTGATTCCGTATTGTATGTTCACCGATCCGCCTCTTGCCCATATAGGGCTGAGCGAAGGAGAGGCGGAACGCCAAGGTATCATTACTCGTGTCGCAAAGCTGCCGATGGACTCTGTGCTCGGAGCGCAGGCGACTGATCAGACACAGGGCTTTATGAAGGCACTTGTCGGCGACGGCGACGACCGCATCCTCGGTTTTACGATGATTGGTGCCGCTGCCGGCGAGGTCATGGCGGCCGTACAAATGGCCGTGTTGGCAGGCCTTCCGTATTCCAGCCTGGCTGGCGCAGCTCTTGCGCATCCAACAATGGCTGAAGGGCTCGGCGCATTATTTTCGGTCGTGCCTCCTCGCGAGGTGCAACAGACCAGCTCAAAGGCGGCTTAGTGATGTCCAATCAGCTTCATCGCTGCGATCCGCAGTCGGTTGCGGTCGGTTGAATGAGAACGTTGGGCTGACGAGGATCTGGAAAAGTCCGCTCCGTGGCCGCTGTTGAGGAACGACATGATGAAGCAGGTGAGCCAGCTTGTTCGTTATGCTTCGAGGACCATTCCGTTCCGGAGCGATCTGGACCGTCATCTAATTCGTGCCGCGATGGTCTTTACCTTCTTCGCATTCAGCGTCCAGAAATGGAACCAGTATACCGTTGAGATGCTGGTGCCTTTGATCAGCCATAGCCCCGTCGTCTTTTGGCTGATCCCGGCCTTTGGCGTGCGGGGCGCAGGCTACTTCCTCGGGACGACCGAAACGATCTTCGGCTGTCTCATCTTCCTTGGCTATTGGAGCTCGAGGCTGGGCATCCTGGGGGCGCTCGGGTCGATCGTAACTTTCGTCGGCACCACGAGCATCATTCCCTTTCTGCCAGATGGCTGGGCCCCTGAGGCGGGTGGATTTCCGATCATGACCCTGCCGGTCGGCTTCCTCATGAAGGACGTTCTGTTCCTCGCCGCGTCGTTCTACCTGCTCAAGCAAGATGTGACACGTGCGGCGCTGGAGGATGAGCGGTCATCCGGTCACGCAGAACTGCACGCCGCCGCGCAGATCCGCATCGACGCCGGTGAGGTAAAGTCGATCTAACCGGGTCACCGCAATATTGGAGGCTGACCATGTCCGATCTTCCACTGATCGTCTTTGACGTCAATGAAACACTGCTCGACCTTCGTACCATGGAGCCGACCTTTGAGCGCATCTTCGGCGACAAGCGGGACATGCGGCTTTGGTTTGCCAACTTCATCATGTATTCGGCGGCGCTCACGGTGGCCGGCTGTTATGTACCGTTCACCGACATCGGTGCGGCCGTGATGAAGATGCTCGCGGATACGCAAGGCATCCAGATCAGTGATGCGGACAAGCGAGAGCTCACCGAAAAATTCTCGACCATGCCGCCCTATCCGGAGGTGCCGGGCGCTTTGCGAAAGCTGCGTGGCGCCGGGTTCCAGCTCTTCACGCTCACGGATAATTTGCTCGAGGTGCAAACCCGTCAGCTCGAGCATGGCGGCATTGTCGATTTGTTCGAGCGGCGGTTCAGCGCGGACGGCGTGAAGCATCACAAGCCCTCGCGCCAGGCCTACGGCTATGTTGAAAAGGAACTTGGTGTCCGTCCATCTCAGCTCTGCCTGATCGCCTGTCACACCTGGGACACGCTCGGTGCGGTCGCGGCCGGTTGGGAAGCAGCCCTCATCAAGCGCATCGGCAATGATGTCTTGGGCGTCGGCCCGCAGCCGCACATCATAGGCAATGATCTAAGCGACGTGGCCGACCAGCTGATCGAGCGCCACAAGCGGCGCGCCTGATCCGCCCGCTGACGAAATTGCCGCCGACCAGCAATTTCAACCTGACCCAGGCTGTGCTGGAGGGCATGATCGCCCAGAAGGAGGGCACGATCATCACCATCTCTTCGCTGGCGGTCGTCAATCCGAACTTGCTCGGAGGTGCTGCCTACGGCGCGGCCAAGGCCGGCGTGAAGAATTTCATGACCTTCCTGCACAACACGTACCGCAATCAGGGCATCCAAGCGACACGATCCTGCCGGGCGAGACCGATACTCCGATCATGGACAATCGCGCACGGCCCCCGTTGCAAAACGAACGTGCGGTGATGCTCAGCCCACATGATGTCGCGCGCGCGCCCCAGCGATCTCTCTCAAAACATGGGGTACCCGCCAGCGCCGCCATTCGGTCAGCCGCGGCCGCAAGCCGTCACCGAGCGGGTCGGCTTTGCCGTGAAGAAGACTCGCGCTGCGTGCAAGGTCGCCGGTACGCTTGTGACGTCGGACGAATTGCCGTCCTGGCTCGAGCAGGGCGTGCGATACTTCTACATTCATTCCGATCCGTTCCTTCGCGTCGGTCTGGCCGGCGTGAAGAAGATGCTCGGTCGGTAATTCCGTTCGCGGAAGGGCGAACCTCGGAATGATACTCAGTTCGCGAAACTAAAGCATGATCCGGAAAAGCGTGCAGCGGTTTTCCAAGAAGATCATGCTCAAACAATGACCTAAAGCGCGATGACGATTCATCCCGATCTCATGCGCTTTGGTGTGATTCGACGCCTTGCACGTGCATTTGACGGATCTGGCACGGAATCGATGGTCCCGCTGCGCTCTGGGGCGGTTGGCCATGTGATCCAGTTTTCATCATGCCCTTCACGCTCTATTGAGGCGCTTCCCGAACTGCGCAAGTGTGGATTCGTTCGATAATTCGGATAAGCTAGTTTCAAGAAACACAGAGGGATACCAATCGACCCGCCGGGAGGAAGTCATGCTCGACACCACGCTCAACGCGCGCGTCCAGGTCTTTCTTGACAAATTCGAAGCGGCTCTTGCGGCAGGTGATCTCGATGCCGCCGCAGCGATGTTCGCTTCGGAATGCTACTGGCGCGACCTCGTTGCTTTCACCTGGAATATCAAGACCCTGGAAGGCCGCGATCAGGTCCGGGAGATGCTCAGCTCTTGCCTTGAGCGCACAAAGCCGCGCGATTGGAAAGTCGCCGATGGGGAAAGCGCGACCGAAGCCGGCGGCGTAACCGAGTGCTGGATCTCGTTCGAGACTGAACTCGCGCGCGGCTACGGCTTGATCCGCCTCCAGAACGGCCAGATCTGGACCCTTCTGACGACGATGGTCGAGCTCAAAGGTCACGAGGAAAAGGCGGGTTTCACCCGCCCGCTCGGCGCCCGGCACGGAGTCAATCCCGGCGCCAAGACGTGGAAGGAGTTGCGCGACGAGGAGACCGAGCAGCTCGGCATCAAGACCCAGCCCTATGTGCTCATCATAGGCGGCGGCCAAGGGGGCGTCGCGCTCGGAGCGCGGTTGCGTCAGCTTGGCGTGCCTACCATCATCGCCGAGAAGAACGAACGCGCAGGCGATTCCTGGCGCAACCGGTACAAGTCGCTCTGCCTGCATGACCCGGTCTGGTATGATCATTTGCCATACATCGACTTCCCGAAGAACTGGCCGGTATTTTCGCCGAAGGACAAGATCGGCGACTGGCTGGAGATGTACACTAAGGTCATGGAGCTGAACTACTGGACCGGTACCACGGTCAAACACGCCGACTGGGACGATACCCGCAAAGAATGGACGGTCGCCGTCGAGCGCAATGGCAAGGAGATCACGCTGAAGCCAAAGCAGCTCGTGTTTGCGACCGGTATGTCGGCCAAGCCGAACATGCCGCAATTCAGAGGCATGGACGCTTTCAAGGGCGAGCAACACCATTCCTCGCGCCATCCAGGTGCCGACCGCTGCAAAGGCAAAAAGGTAGTTGTAATCGGCTCGAACAATTCCGCGCATGACATCTGCGCCGCCCTATACGAGGCCGGCGTCGACGTGACCATGGTGCAGCGCTCGACCACCCATATCGTGCGCTCGGATTCGCTGATGTCATCGATAGCGGATCTCTATTCCGAGCGCGCCGTCCGCGGCGGCATGACCACGGCAAAGGCTGATCTGATTTTCGCCTCGCTGCCATACAAGATCCTGGCCGGATTCCAGAAGCCGGTCTATGACAAGATCCGCGAGGATGACGCCGAATTTTATGCGGGGCTAGCGAAAGCCGGTTTCCGTCTCGATTTCGGCGACGATGATTCCGGGCTGTTCATGAAATATCTGCGGCGCGGCTCCGGCTATTACATCGATGTCGGCGCTTCGCAGCTCATCATCGACGGCAAGGTCAAGCTGGCCGCGGGGCAGGTCGAGGAAATCACGCCCAACGGCGTCAAGCTCGACGATGGCAAGGAACTGCCCGCTAATGTAATCGTCTACGCGACTGGCTACAGCTCGATGAACGGCTTCGTTGCCGACCTCATCAGCCGGGAAATGGCCGACAAGGTCGGCAAGGTCTGGGGGCTCGGCTCGAACACGACCAAGGACCCCGGCCCATGGGAAGGCGAACAGCGCAATATGTGGAAGCCGACACAGCAGGAGGGGCTGTGGTTCCACGGCGGTAATCTGCACCAGTCGCGCCATTACTCGCAATTCCTTTCGCTACAGTTGAAAGCACGCTACGAGGGCATCCCAACGCCGGTCTATGGCTTGCAGACCGTCTATCACAAGGCCTGAACTTTCACGGCACGTGCTCGCGGGTTGGCGTCGCAATGGACTTGCGCGCTCGGAGAAAGGTTTCTCTCGACGAGCTGCTGTTGTTCGACATCGGCCGGGATGGCTATCATGTCTTGGTCGTAGCGCGAGCGTCGGAGACGTTCGCTGTCTATCATCCGGCAAGGGATGCGATGGTCCGAAGGTCCGCCAGCCGAGCGATAGAGCGCGCCGCGAGTTGCTGAGCCAGCTCCAACCGAGACTGGTCGACGGCATTGTCTGCTTCATCCAGATAAATCGAAGACAGCTGCTCCGCGCGACGAAGCACGCGCCGCTTGATCTCGTCGAGTGCGTCGGTGTGCGGCAGCGTGTCGTTCGTCCCGGTGATCAACCCCTGCGAGCCGTCTCCGATCAGGGACAGGAGGTGTCCTCGCTGCGGCGCGGGCGCGTCCTGCGACCATCGATAGATGTCACGGAGGAGGAGGCTCTCAAGCAGCGCAGCCGAGGACAGCTCAGTGGTTTCCGGCGCGTCCCCTGCGAGGGCCTCTCTTCGCTCAGTCCGCCATGCCCGGCGACGTTCGCGGCGAAGCAGATTGCCGTCGCGCAGCGCCTCGCGGGCCATACTCTCGGCGACCGTGCGCACGATTCCCGTCTCCGCGCGCGCTGCAACATATGTCCAGAAGATGAAAGCACGTTCGCGGTGCCTGACGGCGAGAGCCCAAGCGCCATAGGCGGTCGAAAGGAGGGAGTTCTTGAAATCGGAAAGCTCTTCCGTGGGAACCAAATCTACCGGCATCCACCTCAGATCGGCCTGAGCCGGCGCGCGTCCGAGAGCCGCGATGCAGGCTTCTTCGATTAATCCAGCGCGTTCGTTTTCCTGCTGACTCAACACTTCGAATACGCAACGGACGGGCTCGAAGGCATCGTCACCGGCCGCGGCGAGCTTGCCATAGTGCTGCGCAGCCCTTTCGCTCTGAGCCAATGCAATCGCATAGAGCTCACCGGTATTCCGAACGGGAGCGGGCGGCTCTGCGGCCAACAGGGGTTCGCTGCGCATCTTGGGTTCCAATCAGGCTGCAGAGCTTGATCTGAACCAGATCGCGTTAGTTTGAGATAGCGCAAAGGCGAGCGCAGTCGCGCTGGTACAAGGAGCGGGATTCAGAACAACGGCGTTCTGCTAACTGGAAGCGGCGCCCTTGCGAAAATTCCTCGGCATCCGTCTGTTCTTGGGGTTGGCACTCGCCATTCTCGGCTGGAACGGCTCCGGCTGTCCGGCCAATGCGGCTGGCAGATTGAGCGAGTATCTGCCGAAGGCAGAGTCGGGCGAATTGGTCCCCGGCGCAAACAGGCTCGGATCGCCGCAAGGCGATCCGGCGATCGCGGCGGCATATAAGGACGATCAGCTTCTCGGGTTCGTCTACCTGAATTCGGACTTCGCCAACGCAACCGGCTACTCCGGCAAGCCAATTCAGCTTTTGATTGGCATCAGTCCGAAAGGCATCCTCACAGGCCTCAAGCTGGTCGAGCACAAGGAGCCCATCGTTCTGGTGGGTATTCCGGAAAAACGCATCTTGGAGGCCGTCAACAAGCTGATCGGCACCGACATGGAACCCGTCGTGCGCGGAGCGGTGCCCGCGCCGCAGGTCGACATCGTCAGTGGCGCGACGGTCACCGTTCTGGTGATGGGAGACAGCATCGTCCGGTCCGCGACCAAGCTCATCAAGAGCGGTCGTCTCGATGCTCAGGGCAATGCGCACGCCGACACGGCTCCTCAAGCCACCAAAGCGATTGATCCCAGCAAGAGCGAGATCCGCGATTGGCCAAGCCTGGTCGGTGACGGCTCCGTTCGCCGCCTGGCCCTGTCCGTTGCCGATGTCAACATGGCTTTCGAGAAATCCGGCAATGCGGCTGCGGCGGCGCGTACCGAGGAAGGGGACCCCGGCGACACCTTCATCAACCTCTATGTCGCCGACGTTGCGGTGCCGACCATCGGCCGCAGCCTGCTCGGCAACGACGGATACGATCGCCTGACCGCGAAGCTCAAGCCGGGTCAGCAGGCTCTCGTCGTCGCAGGTTCTGGCCGCTACTCCTTCAAGGGAGCCGCCTACGTTCGCGGCGGGATCTTCGACCGGATCGAGTTGATCCAGGAGACCAATAGCATCCGCTTTCGCGATCGCGACCACACTCGGCTGGGGAGCCTCGAGGCCGAGGGCGCGCCCGACTTTCCCGAGATCGCGCTTTTTGTCGTGCCGGCAGAATTCAATTTCGATCCGACCGAACCGTGGACGCTGCAACTGCTCGTGCAGCGCGTCGTGGGCACGCGAGAAAAGGCATGGGTGACTTTCGAACTGGGGTATGCGCTGCCCGATGTCTACGTGAAGCGCGAGCCGATCAGGCCGGTGGCGCAGCAGTCGGCCGCCTCGCCGGCTAAGATGCCGGAGGGAACGCCTGTATCGACGGCAGAACAACGCAGCACTGCGATACCGCCTGGCGCCGAAGATGAACCGCTGTGGATGAAGATCTGGCGAGGCAACATCGTCAAGATCAGCACGACGGTCCTCGCGCTTGGCGCGCTCACCCTGATCTTCTTTTTTCAGAATCAGCTCGTGCGCCGCCCGCAGGTCTACACCTGGGTGCGCCGGGCCTACCTCGCGTTCATCCTCGTGTGGCTCGGATGGTACGCGAATGCCCAGCTTTCGGTCGTCAACGTCCTGACGTTCGCCAATTCACTACTGACAGGATTCAGCTGGGAATACTTCCTCTCCGCACCGCTGATCTTTCTGCTGTGGTGTTCGATCGCCGCTGGGCTTTTGTTTTGGGGACGCGGTCCGTTTTGTGGCTGGCTCTGTCCATTTGGCGCCCTGCAGGAACTCCTCAACAACGTCGCGCAGGCGATGAAGATTCCGCAATATCGATTGCCGTGGGGTCTTCATGAACGGCTGTGGCCACTAAAATACATCATTTTTCTCGGCCTGTTCGGGATGTCGTTGTACTCGACCGCGTTCGCCGAGCAGCTTGCGGAGGTCGAACCCTTCAAGACTGCGATCGTCCTGAAGTTCGCGCGCGAATGGCCATTCGTGATCTACGCGCTGACACTTCTGTCAGCGGGATTGTTCGTCGAGCGCTTTTTCTGCCGCTACGTGTGCCCACTCGGCGCGGCGCTGGCGATTCCGGGCCGCATCCGAATGTTCGAATGGCTGCGCCGCTGGCCAGAATGCGGCTCGCCATGTCAGCGCTGCGCTGTCGAATGCCCGGTACAGGCGATCCATCCCGAAGGGCACATCAATGTCAATGAGTGCATCTACTGCATGCATTGCCAGGAGCTCTACTTCGACGACCACCGCTGCCCGCACATGATCCAGGTGCGGCTTAAGCGCGAGAAGCGGGAAGCCCTCTCGTCTCAGTCGATGCGCAGCGGCGGCAAGGGTCCAGGCACGATCATCACCGCGGGCGGCAAGCCGGTTGCGCTGCCGCGTACAGAAGCCATCACCCCACCATCAACTTGAAGAGCCAGGAGGATAGCATGAGTGAGAACGAAAATGGAAAATCCGTCAGTCGACGCACCTTGTTGGGGACCTCGGCTGCGGCCGCCGGCGTAGGCATCGCGGGCGGCGTCGGCCTGTCGAGCGACGGCCGCGGCCTCGTCGCGGCTGCGGACGCGCAGACCAATGCGGCACCAAAGGCGCCGACGGCGCGTCCAGCAGTGCAGAAGACCGAGGTGGCGCCGGGCGAACTCGACGAATATTACGTGTTCTTCTCCAGCGGCCAGTCCGGCGAAATGCGCATCATCGGCCTGCCCTCGATGCGCGAGCTGATGCGCGTTCCCGTCTTCAACCGCTGCAGCGCCACGGGATGGGGACAGACCAATGAAAGCCTGAAGGTGTTGACCGAAGGGATGCAGCCGGCCACCCGCGAATTGCTCAAAAACCGCGGCGGCACGTTCATGAACGGCGACCTGCATCACCCCCACATCACGTTCACCGACGGCACCTATGACGGCCGATTTGCATTCATGAACGACAAGGCCAATAGCCGGGTCGCGCGCGTGCGCCTCGACGTCATGAAGTGCGACAAGATCATCGAGTTGCCCAACCAGCATACGGTCCACGGTCTGCGACTGCAAAAATATCCCCGCACCGGATACGTGTTCTGCAACGGCGAGGATGGCGTGCCGCTCCCGAACGATGGCAAGGTGCTCGACAAGCCGAAGGAATATCACTCGATCTTTACGGCGCTGGACAGCGATACCATGAAGGTCGCGTGGCAGGTGATCGTCGACGGCAACCTCGACAACGTCGATGCCGACTACCAGGGCAAGTACGCGGTCTCGACCTGCTACAATTCGGAAGAGGGCGTCACCCTCGCCGAGATGACGGCCAACGAGCAGGATTGGGTCGTGATCTTCAATCTCAAGCGGATCGAAGAGGGCGTCAAGAAGGGCGACTTCAAGGAGATGAACGGCGTGCCGGTACTCGACGGCCGCAAGGGCTCGCCCTACACGCGTTACGTCCCGGTCTCGAACAATCCGCACGGCTTGAATACCGCGCCGGACGGCATCCATATCGTGGCGGCCGGAAAGCTGTCACCCACCGTCACGGTGATGGATGTCCGGCTGTTCGACCAGTTGTTCGACGACAAGATCAAGCCGCGCGACGTCGTTGTGGCCGAACCCGAACTCGGCCTCGGGCCGCTGCATACGGCTTATGACGGCAGAGGCAACGCCTATACGACGCTGTTCCTCGACAGCCAGGTCTGCAAGTGGAACATCGAGCTCGCCAAACGCGCATTCAAGGGCGAGAAGGTCGATCCCATCATCCAGAAGCTCGATGTCCACTATCAACCCGGTCACAACCACTCGTCCATGGGCCAGACCAAGGAGGCCGACGGGAAGTGGCTGATCTCCCTGAACAAGTTCTCCAAGGACCGCTTTCTTAATGTCGGTCCGCTGAAGCCGGAGAACGATCAACTGATCGACATATCGGGCGACAAGATGGTTCTCGTCCACGATGGTCCGAGCTTCGCCGAGCCGCACGACGCAACGATCGTCCATCGCTCCAAGATCAACCCGATCTCGATCTGGGACAGGGCCGATCCGATGTTCGCCGACGCGGTGAAGCAGGCGAAGGCCGACGGGATCAATCTCGAAGCCGACTCCAAGATCATCCGCGACGGCAACAAGGTTCGCGTCTACATGACGTCGACCGCGCCGGCGTTCGGTCTCGAGACGTTCCAGGTCAAGCAGGGCGACGAGGTGACCGTCTATGTCACCAACATCGACGCCGTCGAGGATCTGACCCACGGCTTCTGCATCGTGAACTACGGTATCCAGATGGAGGTTGCGCCGATGGCGACGGCCTCGGTGACGTTCGCGGCGGATAAGCCCGGCGTCTACTGGTACTACTGCTCGTGGTTCTGTCATGCCATGCACATGGAGATGAAGGGCCGCATGTTCGTCGAGCCCAAGATGGTCTGAAGCGAGGACGGAAAGTGTTTTTCCTGCAACGACTCATTCCGGCGGCGATCCTCGCCGCCGGAGTCTTCGGTCCCGCTGCCGCGGCTGAGCTGAAAGCTGTCGCGTACCAGCCGCTTCAGGCAGTGCTGGACCGTGCGCAGGAAGGCGACGTCGTCAAGCTGGCGCCCGGCGTTTACCGAGGTGCGATCAGGATTGACCGTCGCCTCGTTTTGACCGGGGGACCGGGCGCCGTGCTCAGTGGCGGCGGGGCCGGCAACGTCGTTACTGTCGCCGCGCCTGACGTCACGATCCGCGGCATCACGATCAGGGAATCCGGCCGCGACCTTCAGGCCATGAATTCAGGGATCTTTCTCGAGAAGACCGCCGAGCGCACGGTGATCGAAAACAACCGCCTGGAAGAAAACCTGTTTGGCATCTACGTTCACGGCGCAGCGGGATCCCACGTCGAACGCAACATCATCGAAGGATTGCGCGAGGGGCGCCGCAGCGAGAGCGGGAATGGCGTGTCGCTCTGGAACGCGCCAGACGTCACCATCGCGGAAAACACCTTCCGCTATGGTCGAGACGGCATCTTCACGATCAGCAGCCGCAAGGACCGCTTCATCAACAACCGCTTCGAACAGGTGCGCTTCGCGATTCACTACATGTACACCAACGACAGCGAGGTTAGCGGCAACGTTTCCGTGCGCAATACTGTCGGCTACGCCATCATGTATTCGAACCGACTGGTGATCCGCAACAACATCTCCGATCGCGACCGGGACTACGGGATACTGTTCAACTACGCCAACTACGCCGAGATTGACGGTAACCGGGTCGTCGGCGGACCGCTGGACAATGTCGCGGTCAGCCGCGAAGGGGTGGACGGTGAGAAGGAGATGGTGCCCGACATACGGCCGACGCGGGACGTCGGCAGCGGGCCGGAAAAATGCGTGTTCATCTACAACACCAACCACAACAAGTTCCGCAACAACTGGTTCGAACGTTGCGGCATCGGCGTCCACTTCACCGCCGGCTCAGAAGGCAATGAGATTTCCGGCAATGCCTTCGTCGGTAACCGCAACCAGGTCAAGTACGTCGGCACGCGCGATCTCGACTGGTCCAAGGGCGGCCGCGGCAACTACTGGAGCGACAACCCTGCGTTCGACCTGAACGGTGACGGCATTGCCGACACTGCTTATCGGCCCAACGATCTGGTCGACCGCGTGCTGTGGACGGCGCCGTCCGCCAAGGTCTTGATCAACAGCCCGGCGGTGCAGGTCTTGCGCTGGGCGCAAGCGCAGTTTCCGGCTCTCTATCCCGGCGGCATTGTCGACAGCCATCCGCTGGTGGCGCCGCCGCCGAAGCCCTCTCCCGAGCGGAGTTTCAGATGACCGCGACCGTGTCCGTGACCGGCGTCGACAAGAGTTATCGCAAGGTGCGAGCGCTGCGTGATGTTTCGTTCTCTCTCGTCCCCGGGCGGCTGAGTGCGCTGGTCGGCCACAATGGTGCGGGCAAGACCACGCTGATCAAATTGATGCTGGGTTTGATCCACGCAGACCGCGGCGAAATTCGCATGATGGGGCAAAATCCGGCGGCGGGCGAGTTTTCGGCGCGTCGGCTTCTTGGCTATCTTCCCGAAAACGTCGCGTTCAATGCGGCCCTTACAGGGCGCGAAACGCTGGCATTCTATGCGCGCCTGAAAAGGATCGAGCCGGCCTCGGCGTGGGCGCTGCTCGACCGCGTCGGATTGAGCGATGCCGCCGATCGCCGCGTCGGGACCTATTCCAAGGGCATGCGGCAGCGACTGGGCCTGGCGCAGGCGCTGCTCGGGCAGCCACGCGTGCTGTTGCTGGATGAACCGACCACGGGACTTGATCCGGCGCTGCGGCAAACGTTCTACGAAGTTCTGAACGAATTGCGGAACGGTGGCGCCACCGTCCTGATTTCATCCCACGCGCTCAACGAACTCGAAGATCGCGCCGAGCATGTCCTGATTATGAATCGCGGCCGGCTGGTCGCACAGGGCACGTTGGCGGAGTTGCGCTCGCTCTCGCAGTTGCCGATCCGGGTCTCGCTCGATCTGGTGGCCGGCGCCGATGACGCCATTGCCCCGATCGCGGACGAAACCTTTTCGGCTGCAGGCCGCAGAACCGTGCTGGTGGCTGACGAAAAGGGGAAAATGGATCTGTTGCGCGCGGCTGCGAGCGATCCCCGCGTCAAGAATATCGAAATTGCGGCACCGACCCTCGACGATCTCTACGCACACTTCCTCGACACGCAGGAGAAGGCCGCGTGAGGACAGTCGCAGTCATCGCCTTCAAGGAGATCCAGGAAGGCCTGCGGAACCGCTGGGTATTGGCGACCACGCTGCTGCTCGCCAGTCTTGCCTTGTCGCTGACGTTCCTCGGCAGCGCTCCGACCGGCAACGTTGGTGCCGGTGCCCTCGACGTGGTGGTGGTCAGCCTGTCCAGCCTGACGATCTTTCTGTTGCCGTTGATCGCACTTCTGATCTCGCACGATGCGGTGGTCGGTGAGATGGAGCGGGGCACGATGATCCTGCTGCTGAGCTACCCCGTCGGTCGCAGCCAGGTCATCCTGGGCAAATTCTGCGGTCATGTCCTGATCCTCGCCTTCGCGACGATCCTCGGTTATGGCGCAGCCGCCGCTGCGCTCGCGATCACCGGCGCCTCTGTCCTGGCGGCGAGCTGGTACGCCTTCGCCTCGATGCTTGGAACGTCGATCATGCTTGGGGCTGTATTCGTAGCGATAGGATACCTGATCAGCAGTCTCGTCCGCGACCGTGGCACCGCGGCGGGCCTGTCGGTCGGCATCTGGCTTTTGATGGTGTTGGTGTTCGATATGGCACTGCTTGGGATCCTGGTGATCGACCAGGGACAGATTATCTCGGCAAGGGTCCTCGAATGGCTTCTGTTTCTCAATCCCACTGATCTTTACCGTCTGGCGAATCTCACGGGATTCAATGTGAGCCAGTTTTCCGGCATGGCCGGGCTGTCGGCTACGGCCACCACCGGGATTGCCACGCTCCTGCTGGGGCTGCTGGTCTGGATTGTGGCGCCGCTCGGGCTTGCGGCGACCTTCTTCGCACGGAGGGAACTATGACCCGAAGATCCGTCGGTGCGATCATCATCGCGGCGTTGCTTCTTGGCTGCAATCCTGACACGGGCAACACCAACATGCCGCCGCCGCTTCCTCTTACGCGCGATGCGATGGGCGTCTTTTGCGGCATGAACCTGATGGAGCATCCCGGACCCAAGGGGCAGATCATCACGGCGAGCCGCATCGATCCGTTCTGGTTCACCTCCGTCCGGGATACTGTGGCGTTCACGTTGATGCCGGATCAGCCGCGTGACATCCGGGCGATCTACGTCTCGGACATGGCCCGGGCAACGAGTTGGGAGGACCCTGGCGCAACGAACTGGATCGACGCGCGGAAAGCTTTCTTCGTGATCGAAAGCCGCAAGCAGGGCGGCATGGGGGCGGCGGAGGCAGTGTCCTTCGGGAACCGGGCGGCAGCCGATGGGTTCGCGGCCGATAACGGCGGGCGGGTCGTGACGCTTACGGAAATTCCCGACGCGTACGTGCTGGGTAGCGATGCGGCAAGCGAGTCTGTCGAACATGATCGTGGCGATGTCAGGCTCAACTGAGGACCTCGATGATGCGCAAGCCAACTCTCTCGCGGCGACGGATGATTGCAATCACGGCGACGGCGCTCGGCTCGGCCCTCGCGAGCGGCTCACGTATGGCTCGGGCGCAAGAGGCCGTGCGTTGGCATGGTTCGGCGCTCGGGGCGCAGGTCTCGATGGAGATCTATCATCCGGACCGTGCCGAGGCAGCGCGATTGGTCGGCAGCTGTCTTCTCGACGTGCGCAGGCTGGAGCAGCAATTCAGCTTGTATCGGCAGGAGTCCGCGATCTGCACGCTCAACTCCACGGGCATCCTCGTTGCGCCGGACCCGGACATGGTGGCTCTGCTGGAGGCCTCGCTGGCCTTTGCCGACCTGACCAGCGGCGCATTCGATCCGACCGTTCAGCCGTTGTGGCGGCTCTATGCCGATCACTTTTCTTCGGAGCATCCGGATCCGAACGGTCCGCAGTGGGAGCAACTCGCTGAAGTGCTGACCAGGGTCGGTCGCCGCGGACTGCTGGTGAGGCCAGATCGCATTGCCCTGGCACACCG
This sequence comes from Bradyrhizobium sp. UFLA05-112, assembly GCF_053572325.1. Lineage (NCBI taxonomy): Bacteria > Pseudomonadati > Pseudomonadota > Alphaproteobacteria > Hyphomicrobiales > Nitrobacteraceae > Bradyrhizobium > Bradyrhizobium sp. UFLA05-112. Next base: position 130,634 of record NZ_JBANBK010000008.1, read on the forward strand.
CGGCGCTGCGATTACTCTGAACGGCATTGCACAGGGGTTTGTGACCGACAAGGTCGTCGAGAAGCTGCGAAAGGCCGGCTTGTCGACGAGCTTGATCAATATGGGAGAGATACGCGCAATCGGGCCGCGACCCGAGGGCGGGCCGTGGCGTGTCGGTCTTGCAGATCCGGACAAAGCAGGCGCTCTCACCGAGACGATCGATCTCGTCGACCGCGCCGTCGCGACAACGGCCGGTGCCGGATTCCGTTTCGACGCCGCGGGTCGCTTTACTCACCTCTTTGACCCCACAACGGGACTAAGTCCGTCGCTCTATCGAACGGTCAGCGTGGTCGCACCGAGCGCAACCGAAGCTGATGCTCTCTCGACAGCCTTCAGCTTGATGGCCATTCCTCGCATACGGGATATCGTCGCCAGCCGTCCGAATGTCCAGGCGCGCCTGATCGATGCAAATGGTCGTTTGACCGTATGTGGCGCGTGAGACGTCGCTTCAGGCTACAGAACCGAAGGGCGACCGCGGATTCGTTCCGTAAGCGACAAAATCAAGGTGCGACGCTCTCGCGCAGTCGGCGGAGCTGAGACCGGAGCCGCTCGCAGCCCAATTCGTTCTCAAACTTGGTGATCGCCTCAAGTGTAGGTTCAGCGCGCATGGTCTGCAGACGCGCCATGTCGCGGGTGCAAGCGTCTTCGGAACGGGTGGACTCATTCTGAGCCTGTTGTCTCGGAGCCGTTTGCGGTGCCGAAGTCCCGCCGGGGGGCAGAGCGGTATCGCCCACATAACTTTCGAATAGGCGCTGCACTTGCGGGCGCAGCCGACTGCATGCGACCTCGCGTTGGAAGTTGGTGATTTCTTCCGGCGCGGGGTTGGCGCGCAGACGCGCCAGCCTCGCTTCGTCGCGGACGCAAGGGTCTGTCGTCTGGGGCGCCGCCTGAGCCGGAAGGGGCATCTTTGGGAGCCCTGCGTTTACGGTTGGCGCAGTGGTTGGCGTTCCCGGCGCTGGACTGACCATGAGCGGCTTCGGCAAGGTCGGCACCGGAACCGGGGGTGGCGCTGGGGCAGCCGCCGGCGCGACTCTTGTTGCGTCCGACGGTGACACCAAGGAGATGGTTGCGCCGCCAAGGGAGCCATAGATGAACGGCTCCTGACGCCCGCCGGTCATGGCGATAACCGCATCGCGGACACGACCGAGTGCGATCCGAATGTCGACGCCAGGCTCGGCAAGGTGTTTCAGCAGCGCGATTGCATAGGGACTGTTGACGCCGTCGCCGTCGTAGGAAATCGAGCCCGCTTTCGCGGCGTAGGCGACCAGCGTATCGGCCCCGACTTCGTCAAGCTTCGCGAGCCCGCCTCTGGACGGTGTGCGGCCTGCCGAGCGCAGCTTGGCCGCAAAGGGGTTATCACGGCAGGCGTCAAGCAGGATCAGGCGCAGGCGGCGTACTGGCTGCAGCGCCCAGATGATGCGGTCGAGCGCGATAGCCTCGTCGTCGACGTCGTAGTCGCGGCTCAACCGGGCATCCACCGGGATAAGATAGTTGGTGCCGCCGATCTCGAGGCCGTGGCCGGCGTAATAGACCACCGCCATGTCGGCGTTCTCTGCCGTGATGAGGAATTCCCGCACGGTTCGTTTGAACTCGACGACGCCAAGGTCGTTGCGCGAAATGACGACTTCAAAGCCGATCGATTTGAACAACGCTGCGATCGCATTTGAGTCGTTGATGGTATTGGACAGCGTGGATGCGTTTTTATAGGCGGAATTGCCGACCACCAGCGCCACGCGACGCTCCGCTGCTGCCGCGTTGGCGAACGTCGCGCCGACGACAAGGCAGAGGCAGGAGATCAAGAGGTGGCGTAGTTTCATCGCTGCATCAATATCCGTAACTCCGCCAGGAACGATGGCGGTACTTGGAGCGCTTTCTCGGCGGCTGGCCGCTCTCCGTCACGGTGACGTTGATGACGTCGGAGAAAACCGCCGGATCGTGCGGCACGTGGGCGAAATCGGCGAACAGGAGGCGCAGCTTGTGTTGGCCGACCGGAAGGGTGATCTTCGCTTCGGTCTGGCCGGCACCGAAGTGCAGGTGGTTGAAGTCGTTTGGGATCGGCTGGTCGAGCGGAGGCAGTTCGGCATCGACAAGCAGATGATGATGGCCAGTGTTGGGCTTGTCGTAGCCCGCCGGAGCCACGCCCATATTCAACAGGCCAAAACGGATCACCGGGTTCGGAGAAATATAGGAGCCGTTCTTCGGATAGATGAAATAAACTTTGGCATCTTTCGGTGAGGGGCGACGTCCGCCGGCTGCGGCTTGAACCGTCGCAGGAGGGGCTTGAGCCGCCGCGGGAGCAGTTTGGTCAGTCACCTTGACCTTGATCCGCTCGGAGACCACCGGCGGGGAATGCGGAACGTGATTCTTGTCGCCGAACACAAGCTGCAAGGTGTGCTCGCCGGGCGTCAGCGAAATCTCAGCCTCAGTTTGTCCGGCGCCGAAATGCAGGTGCTGGAAGTCGTTGGGAATTTCGGAATTCAGTGGCGGCGTTGGCGAGTCAACTATCAGATGATGGTGCCCGCTATTGGCGCGGTCCGAACCTGCCGGCGCGACGCCCATGCCATGCAGCCCGAAATGCAGGGTGGCCTTGGTTGGCAGCGTGTCGCCATCTTTCAACCCGATGAAATAAACAGCAGCCCCCGGCGGCGACGGCGTCGGTCCGCCCGTCTGGGCCTGCGCCTGCACGGCGTGGCAATGGATCAATCCGGCGACAAATGGAACCAGAACCAATGTCAGCAATCGCTGCATCATCGCAATATTCCCAATGCATGGACCACAATCTGGACCGCGCTGGCCGCGGGAAACTGAAATAATTGCGTGTCGAAAGTATCCCCATCCGGCAATACGAAGGGGAGAAGTGGAACGATATTCCTTTGCCGCCCAATGTAAACCGAAATTCGGCGCCGCGACCGCCGCCTTGCCGGTTGCGGCCGAATGAAGCATGTTATTCCGCATTGAATGTGACGTGTGCATACTCCCGATCGTTCGAGCCGACCGGAGATCAAGACATGAGATCCGCCGTCTTGTCTGTGATTTTGCTCATAACACTCGTTGAATTTGCAGGTACTGCAGCGAGCGACCAGCGAGGGCTGAGCAACAGCCCGTCCGCGGACCCGCCGTCCGCGTCATCAGACACCAGGGTAGCCCAGCAAAGCGCCAATCCGGAGCCGGGAGAGCTATTTCGCGATTGCGACAATTGTCCCGAGCTTGTGATCGTGCCGCCGGGAGAGTTCGTGATGGGATCCAATGACACGCCCTACGAGAAGCCTGAGCATTCGATCAGCATTCGCAAACCCTTCGCCATCGGCCGCCGCGAGGTGACGTTCGCGGAATGGGATCAGTGCGCTGATACGGGCGCGTGCAGGGTGCGCCCCGAGGATCACGGCTGGGGACGTGGCGATCGGCCGGTGATCAATGTCAGCTGGGAGGACGCCAAGCTGTTCGTCGCCTGGCTGTCGCAGAGAACCGGGCAAAAATACCGTCTGCCCAGCGAGGCGGAATGGGAATATGCCGCGCGCGCGGGAACCAAAACGCCATTCTGGTGGGGCAGGGACATCGGCGCCGGTCATGCGCAGTGCGAGGGCTGTGGTAGTCCGATCAAGCAGCAGGTCGTGCCAGCGGGTTCGTTCCGGCCAAACGGCTTTGGGCTCTACGACACATCAGGTAATGCTGCGGAATGGGTCGAGGATTGCTGGAACGACTCCTATCGCAATGCGCCTAAGGACGCATCGGCCTGGACGTCGGGCGACTGCCGCCTGCGGGTGCTGCGCGGGGGCAACTTTCTCAGCAAGGGCAGCGACGTCAGATCGTCGGCGAGGTTTCGCTACGACGTTGACGTTCGCTACTACGCCAACGGCTTTCGTGTCGTGCGGGAGCTGCCGTAGTCATGGCGCCCGCGAGTACGATGCGTTCGATGGTTGTGGCACTACTCGTGCTGACTGGGGCGACTTCCGCTGCTTGGGCGCAATCCCACACCATCAGTGGGCACATCGGCTATCTCCACGAATGGGAGATTGCAGGAAGTATCGCGAAAGCGGCAACGCACCAGGCCGCGGATTATTCAGGAGCAGTCACGCTGCGGCACGTTGGCCTGTGCAGCGTCAATGGCGTCGAGCAGAAGCAGGCGCGCGTGCAGTTGAAAGTGTCGTCCGGACGACTGGAAGGCACATTGATCATGGACGACGATGAATGCCGCATCGTCGCATCCGGAGCATCAGGCTCGGGGTTGCTGACCTGCCGCAGTGGACAAGGCATTCCGATCGATCTCCTGATCGGCAACGCGGTTGCGACCGAAGCGTCCAATCGCGCCGGCCCCAATCCTTGAGCAGGTCGCCGGACAATTGTCCGCAAGAGACGTGGTGATCGACCGCGCATTGAGATCCGAGCGCGTCTTCTGATCGCGCACGACCATCGAACGCCAAGAGTCAGAAAGGCTGTTACAGCGGTGCACGTGATCGCTGTGCGTCCAACACCGGCGTGATTCGATGTGGTTGGAAAAATCCTCTGATCGCTTGCGCGCGCACGGCTGAGTCGTGAGCTTCAACGCATTCGCGTACCGCTCGTTGGATGCAGCGAATTCGCGATGCGAATGCAAAAGCGCTGCTCCACCATGCGTGACTCCGCGCACAGAATTGGGGGCCGACGAGGCCTATCGTCAAATCATCGAACGGCAATCACGCGGTTCGACATCATCCAAAGGGAAAATATTATGTTTCGCTCCATCCTCCTCGTCTCGGCGGCCGTGCTCTCGCTCGCGTCTTCGGCTTATGCTGGCAACTCGTCCTCCATCGTGCAGAGCGGCAACGGCAACGACGCCGTGACGTATCAGCGCGGTCACACCAACGACAGCCAGGTCATTCAGTACGGCAACAACAACGGTGCCGGCATCCACCAGGTCGGCCGGAACAACAACGCTGGCATCGGTCAGGTCGGCGACGGCAACTTTGCCGGTGTGGACCAGGTGCAGCGGCGGCGCTGGTAAGCCGGCAGCCGAGCGATCCCACATCGCCCTGAAAGGAGTCGTGCCGGCAGGTTCCCGCACGCTCCTTTCCATTCCTGACCTCGAAAGGACAAATCCATGAAAAAGCTTCTGTTGATTGCCAGTGCCGCGCTGACCCTGGTCTCCGCTCCGGCATTCGCTGGCGGCACCACCGCCTGCGTGCACGCGAGGACGCAGATCGGCAGTGGATCGAGTGATAGCACCAGCCAGAACTGCCAGTACAATATGAACGGCCAAGTGCAGGCCGGCAACGGAATGTCGGCGACTGCCCGGCAGTCCGGAACGAACAACACGTCGTACCAGACCCAGCTCGGGAACGGCAACTTTGCTGGAACCAGCCAGCATGGCCGTGACAACAGCGCCGGCGCCATGCAGATCGGCGATGGCAACCGCGTCAGGGTCCATCAATGGTAAGACCGCTGGCCAATCGGGCCAGCGGTACGGCGATTGGGCGGAGCGTTCCTCTCGCCCAACGCACGCCATCGTCAAGGAGGTAGACATGAAACCCATGCAACGACAGTCGGTTGTGCTTGCCGCAATGTTGATGGCTGCGCTGGCGAGCGCGTCCGCGCGGGCCGAGACGACGTCCGTGAACAACGGCAGCAATTCTGCTACGATCACCCAGAGCGGCGATCCATCCAAGACCGAGAAGCAGGTCAAGACGGCCCCCGGCTACACCAGCATCGAGCAACATAGCGGCGGCAACTCGGCGACGATCGTCCAGCGCTCCAACCCCGCTGCGGGTGATCCGACCGGCGCAGAAGCTGGCAAAAGCCCGGATGCGCAGGCAGCTCCAGGCGAAGCCGATGGCGATGCCGATCACAATCCCCCGCCGACCGATGCCGACGTCTACCGGCAGATCCGCAAAGGTGCCTCGCCGCAATCGCAGCAGACGCTCGACAGGTTGATGAAAGCCATGGGCCTGCAAAACAAGATGTGACCAGCCCCCCAATGTCGCCGCCACCACCCCTCTCACGTCCCGCGACCGTCGAGGTCGCGGGGAAGGCCGCAGCTCAATTCACGGGACACGCAAAACGGGAGACATCACATGCACAAGATGATTGTGGCCATGGTGCTGGCTTCAGCGTCCGCTCACACCGTGGGTTCGCTTGGACTGGCGCTGGTCTCAGACGGCGATCCGATCACCGCACCACAGTTAACGACCACGACCGAGCCAACTATGACGCAGGCTCCCGGCGCTGCGACTGGCCCGGTTGTTCCGTCCAATCCGCAAACTCCATTAGAGAGGCACTGCACGACTCCGGGAGGCAAGAGCTTTAAGTGGTCTTTCCCAAATGTGCCATTTGGAGTCGCGCGATGCACTTGAGATGGCACGATGGCTACGACCGGCATGCGCTTGCGCGAACATCGCTCCGGCGAAGGCACGTCGGATGATCGCCGTCACAATCGCATCGACGCCCTGACGAACAACCAAGTATGAGGGCAGCCCCGACGACATGGCATCCACTCAGTGCGGCCTGCCGAGCACGAATGCGAAGGGGAGAACGAAGATCTCGTCGCCAGCCTCATCGCTGACATGCAGGGCCCAATGACGCCAGTCTTCCAGGGTGCTCGCTGCGACGAGCGATCGAACCCTGCGGGTAGCCTCCTCGCACGCTTCGATCAGATCGGACACGAATGTGCCGCGACGATCCATCAATACGCCCCGAGCATTGGAACAATGGAAATAAATCTGAGCCATGTACGCCTCCTTGCAACATCCGGGTGAGCAAGCTCACCCCTGCATGCCGGAGTCATACTAGGCGGCCAAATCGACGTCCGTGATCCCGCGCACATGGTGCGACTTGGCAGTCCGACAGGGCGACGACCGGTCCGCCCCGAAATATGCGCTCCACCCATCTCGGGGGCGAGGAATGGCTTCAACGTCAGCGGCCTGCTCGTTGGGCTTGGCCCGCTTGCCGTCGCTGGAGGCAGGCATATACTAGGTCGATGGCCGTCAGCTCGCCCGATCTGAAAGCGTTCTTACTCGCCACCCCTTTTTTCGGTGGCCTCTCAGACGCAAGCCTCGATCTCTTGCTCTCAATGCTGATCGAGCGACGCATCGACGTCGGCGCCACCATCGTAGCGGAAGGGGAGGCGGGGCGATCGATGTTCATTGTTCACTCCGGCGAGCTCGTAGTGAGCAAGCTCGGGGACTCCGGGCGCGTCGTTCGAATGTCATCTCTCGAGCCGGGTGACTTTTTCGGTGAAATGACGCTGATCGAAATGCAGAACCGATCAGCCACCGTCGTCGCGGAGAGCCCAACCGTACTGTATGAACTCACGGCCGGAAAACTCTACGCGTACTACAAGGCCGACATCCACGCCTATGTGATGGTGATGCAGAACATCAACCGCGAGCTTTGTCGACGACTCCGCCGCGCCGACAATCGGATCGCCAAACTGCTGACACTTCAAGAGAGGCAATGACTCAAATTCGTCTGCGTCGTCTGGTTCAGGAGCAACTGCGACTCAGGTCCCGGACCTCATGTTCCCGGCTCGAACGACTTCTGGTACTTCAAGGCGCCGCTCGGCGGTGCGTTCGAGTTCGCTTACCCAGTCATAGCGATTCCGGCAGATACAGATGAGGTTCCAGAAAGCGTTGCCCGGGCAGGCCTTCGCCGGGGCCCCGCGTGGCATTGATCATCAAAGACACGAGATCCCTGCTGAACTCCTCAAGTGGAGTGCAGACCGCCAACAATACATAGCGATCAGACAGCGCGGCCCGGGATTCGGGCGTCAGTTCGTTCACGATGAGCTTTACCTCTCCCGGCCTGCGCGCTTCGCGTAAGGCGGAGATTGCGCCCTCCATGCCGCCTCCGGCAACGTACAATCCTTTCAGGTCAGAGTGGCGCTCGAGCAGGTCGAGCGTCGCTTCATGCGTGAGTTGGGGCGTCTCCAAGTTGACGAGAGTATCGAGCACTGTGCACCTTGGATGGTATTCTCGGAAATAGCTGCGGAAGCCGGTTTCTCGCAATTCATGCCCGTGCCAGCGATGACCGCCGACGAAGACCGCGACTTTTCCCGGCTCGTGCATGGCCGTCGCAAGCATATAGGCCGCGACACGCCCTACCTTGAGATTGTTAAGTCCGACATAGGATGTGTATAAGAGACAGGTGCCATGTCCTTGGTTGTTTGTGTCGGGCAGAACTCGATGATCGCCTGAGCTGAAATGCCCGGAGCGGTTTTGACCGCATGCTCCAGATGCCGCGCCATCGACTGATAGAAGCTCTGCTCCGGTTTGGTCAGCAAAAAGCCTAGCCGGAAATTCGGTAGATCCGGGTTCAGACGCTGCTCGATCAGCCGAGTGGCGTGATAGCCGACCCGCACGGCAGCCGCGAAGACGCGGTGCGCAGTGTCGGAGCGGACGTTCTGGCGCCCGTTGAGAACACGGTCGACGGTCGAGGGGCTGACACCCGCCTCCCTCGCGACGTCGATGATGGTCGGTCTGTCAGCCATTGCACTGCGCATTCTGATGTAATTTACATCATTGATCTCAACGATATTGATGCTTTCATGGCGCGTCAAGTTTGACTCGCTGAACGGGAATTAAAGCCAACGGTCGAGAAATGCGGATCAAATATCTGTAATACAAAACATATCTGTCTTCATGCTTGTCCCCGATAGGCGTGGTGGAGTCGCCTCATAAATGCGTCATGATACGTCATGTAATGACGCGAAATACCCCACACGCCTTGACGTTCACTGCTTCGGCATCGTTACATCCCGAGCGTCAACACGCCGAACGTACAACCAGACATCAACAGGCCGGAGGAACAGGCGGACATGCTGCCCATAGCGATCAATCACATGACGGTGCCGGGGCTGCGTTACGAGGGCCTCCTTGCGCTTACCAAGCGGCTTGGGTGCATTGGCGTCGAACTGCGCAATGATCTGGCTCAACCGCTATTCAATGGCGATGCGCCCGGCGTCGTGGCCGCCAAGGCGAAGGATCAGGGGCTGCGGATCGTCGGCCTGTCACAGGTCTATCCGTTCAACGACTGGTCAGATTCCCGTCGCGATGCTGTCGATGTTCTGATCCGGACTGCGTCGGCTTGCGGGGCGGAGACCATCAGCCTCATCCCGCGGAACGACGGCTGGGGCCTCGGCGCGGGCGAGCGGATCGGCAATCTGCGCCTTGCTTTACGCGAGATCGCGCCCATGCTGGAGGCCGCGGGCATGATCGCCCTTGTCGAGCCGCTCGGCTTCGAAACTTCTTCGCTCCGCAGCAAGGCGGAAACGATCGAAGTGATCGAGAGTCTCGGTGTCGCGCGCCATTACCGGCTCGTTCACGACACCTTTCATCATCACCTTGCCGGCGGCGGTCCCCTTTTTCCGGAATATACGGGCATCGTCCACGTTTCCGGCGTCGTCGATGTCGATCTCGCGGTAGCCGACATGCGCGATGCCCATCGGGTTCTCGTCGACGAGGCGGACCGGCTCGGCAACATCGCCCAGATCGAAGCTCTGTTGGCAGCCGGATATGCCGGGCCGATTTCGTACGAGGCATTCTCTCCGGCGGTGCACGCGTTGGCCGATCCGGAGAGCGCGCTGCGTCGATCAATTGGCTTCATGAACGAGAGGGTCTCTCTCACGCCCGCGTAACGGCAGCCGCCGGCATGCGGCGGAAAACACGACCGGCATAATCAGCGTGGACGCCGGCCACGCAGAACGCGGGAGGAAATAATGAGGAAGCTCGTGCTCGCGGCCGCCATTTCGGCGCTCATGTCCGGATCGGCCTTGGCCGAGAACATCGGCGTCTCGATGGCACTGTTCGACGACAATTTCCTGACAGTGCTCCGCAAGGCGATTCAGGACAGCGCTGCCAAACAGAACGTGAAGCTGCAGATCGAAGACGCGCAGAACGATGTCGGCAAGCAGCTGAACCAGATCCAGAACTTCGCCGCGGCCAAAGTCGACGCCATCATCGTCAACCCGGTCGACACCGACGCCACGGCAGCGATGAGCAAGGCCGCGGCGGACGCCGGCATCCCGCTCGTCTTCGTGAACCGCATGCCGGTCAATCTCGAAAAGCTTCCATCCAATCAGGCCTTCGTCGGCTCGAACGAGGCCGAGTCCGGCACGCTTGAAACCAAGGAAATCTGCCGTGCGCTGAAGGACAAAGGCAAGAAAGAAGCCCGGATTGTCGTCATGATGGGGGAACTTTCGAACCAGGCGGCCCGCCAGCGGACCAAGGACATCGAGGATGTGATTGCCACTCCGGACTGTAGCTTCATGAAGATCGTGGAGAAGCAGGCCGCCAACTGGTCGCGCACCCAGGCGGCCGATCTCATGACCAACTGGCTGTCGGCCGGGCTCAAGTTCGATGCTTTCATCCCGAACAACGACGAGATGGCGATCGGCGGCATCGGGTCGATCAAGACTGCGGGCCTCTCGACGAAGGAGATCCTCGTCGGCGGCATTGACGGCACCAAGGACGGGCTCGCGGCGATGCAGGCCGGCGACCTTGCGGTGACCGTGTTCCAGAACGCAGCCGGTCAGGGCCAGGGCGCCGTGAAGACCGCGCTCAAGCTCGCCAAGGGCAGCAAGGTCGACAGCACCGTGTGGGTGCCGTTCGAACTCGTGACGCCGGAAAATCTCAAGAACTATCTCACCAAGAACTGAGTCCCGAACGTCTTCCGGCCGTAGGCATGCTCCCTTGCGAGCCCGCGGCCGGTGACGGCGGGCGCGGAGAAACCGCGCGCAACCCCACGACGCCGGGAGGCAAGGCCATGCTGAGTCCGAAAACGCTGGCAGCGGTCGCTCGCTACAAGGAAAAGATCGAACAGGACGGTCTTCTGGCGATCGAAGGTATCCGCAAGGAATTCCCAGGCGTGGTTGCACTTGACGACGTGCGTCTGCGCGTCCGGCCGGGCACGGTCCATGCGCTCATGGGCGAAAACGGGGCCGGCAAGTCTACTCTGATGAAAATCATCGCCGGCATCTATCAGCCCGACGCCGGCGAAATCCGGCTCTTCGGCTCGCCCGTTACGCTCAAGTCTCCACTTGATGCGCTGGAGCAGGGGGTCGCGATGATCCACCAGGAGTTGGCGCTGATGAACTGGATGACGGTCGCGGAGAACATCTGGATTCGCCGCGAGCCGCGGAATCGGTATGGCTTGATCGATCACGCGCGCATGGCGGCAATGACGCGGGAGTTGTTCGACCGGCTCAATTTGAGCCTGGATCCGATCGCACAGGTCTCCGAGCTCACCGTGGCACAGAAGCAGATGGTCGAGATCGCCCGTGCGGTGAGCTACAATTCCAAAATCCTGATCATGGATGAGCCGACCTCGGCGCTGACCGAACGTGAGGTGGAGCATCTCTTCGAGATCATCCGCGATCTCAAAGCCGGCGGGATCGGCATCGTCTACATCACCCACAAGATGAACGAGCTCTTCGCGATCGCCGATGAATTCACGGTGTTCCGTGACGGGCGCTACGTTGGCACCCATGCCGCGAAGGACGTGACGCGCGACGACATCATCCGGATGATGGTCGGACGAGAGATCACCGACATGTTTCCGAAGGTCGATTGTCCGATCGGCGATGTCGTGCTGGAGGCGAAGAACCTCACCCTGAAGGGGGTGTTCCACGACATTTCCTTCACGTTGCGCCGGGGTGAGATCCTCGGGCTCGCAGGGCTGGTCGGGTCCAAGCGCTCCAATGTCGCAGAGGCGCTGTTCGGCGTGGTACCGGCCGAAGCCGGACAGATACTGATCGATGGCAAGCCGGTCAGCATCGATAGTCCGGCGACCGCCATGAAGCACGGCATCGCCTTCCTCACGGAGGACCGGAAGGAGACCGGCTGCTTCCTGATCCTTGATTGTCTCGCGAACATCCAGTCAGCACTGATCACCGGCGCGCATGTGACGGCCGGATTCGTCGACCAGAAGACGGTGACGAGGCTCGCTGCGGAGATGGCGGCGAAGCTCAGGGTCAAGACACCGGACCTCGCCGAGATCGTCGAAAACCTTTCGGGCGGCAATCAGCAGAAGCTGTTGATCGCTCGCTGGCTCCTGACGAAGCCCCGGATTCTCATCCTCGACGAGCCGACGCGCGGGATCGACGTCGGCGCGAAGTCGGAAATCCACCGCCTGATCACTGGCCTCGCCGCCGAGGGCGTCGCCGTTCTCATGATCTCATCGGAGCTGCCGGAAGTGCTCGGGATGAGCGACCGCATCATGGTGATGCACGAAGGACATGTGGCCGGGTTTCTCGATCGTGGCGAGGCAAACCAGGTCAAGATCATGGATCTCGCCGCACGCTGAACTGCGACGCGCGAGTTACAGAACAAGAGAGAGCAAAGGAGGAATCGATCATGACAGAGGCGGTCGTTCAATCCGTGCAGGCCGTGCCGAAGCCGACGCGGCGGTTGCCGCCCGAGTTGAGCATTCTGCTCGTTCTCATCGGCATTTCCGCGACGTTCGAGATTCTGGGATGGCTGATCCAGGGGCAAAGCTTTTTGGCGAACCCGCAACGCCTGTCGATCATGATCCTCCAGGTCTCGGTCGTGGGTATCATCGCCATAGGCGTGACCCAGATCATCATATCCGGCGGCATCGACCTCAGCTCGGGCTCGATCGTCGGCGCGACGGCCATGATCTCGATGAGTCTCGCCCAGGTCAGCACCTATTCCCGTGCTGTCTATCCAGCGCTGACGGACATGCCGGTCGTCGTGCCGATCGTCGCCGGGCTGCTTACGGGCCTTCTGTGCGGCGTCGTGAACGGTGCGCTGATTGCTTACACCCAAATTCCACCGTTCATCGCTACGCTTGGAATGATGGTGACAGCGCGCGGTTTCGCGAAGTGGTACACGAAGGGCCAACCGATCAGCTTTCCGACGGAGAGCTTCGCCGCGTTGGGCTCCAAGCTCACCCCTGTCTTCATTTTCCTGTTCGTCGCCGTGGTGATGCATGTGGTGCTGCGTTACACACGCTACGGCAAATTCACTTATGCGATCGGAGCCAATCCGCAAGCGGCGCGCGTGACTGGCATCAACGTCGAACGCCACATCGTCAAGATCTATGCCGTCGCCGGTTTGTTGTCCGCTCTCGCCGGCATCGTCGTGGCTGCGCGCGGTCTCACCGCGCAGGCCGGCATGGGTCAGATGTACGAGCTCGACGCGATCGCCATGGCGGTGATCGGCGGGGTGTCGCTGTCGGGCGGGCGCGGCTCGGTCCTGGGAACCACAATCGGAATGATCATCTTCGGCGTGGTTATCTCCGGTTTCACATTCCTGCGTATCGACGCCTACTACCAGGAGATGATCAAGGGCGCGATCATCGTGGCCGCCGTCGTGACCGATGTTCATCGCCAGAAGAAGCGGCAGAAGAAATCATGAGACTGGTCGCCTGAACATCGACACTCGCCACGGCCTACGAGATCTCTTTCAGAGGACTCGAGGCCAACCGGCAAAGCAACGGTATTGCTCAGATGTCCGCTCGATCCAGGTCTGGCGGCTGCGGTCCACCGATCGGGATCGACCTTAGATCGAACCAGATTACACCAAGGAACAGATAGATGCGTATCGCGCTCGATCCCTTCATGCATCGGCACCTCTCGCTGGAAGCCTTGCCCGTCAAGGTGAAAGAACTCGGTTACGACTGGATCGAGCTTTCGCCGCGGGAAGATTTTCTCGAATGGTTCAAGGCTCCACGCGTTTTTCCGGAGCGCATCCGATCCTTCAAGCAGGCGCTGAAGCAAGCGGACGTCCGCATTGCCTCGCTGCTGCCGATGTATCGCTGGGCGTCCAACGACGAGGTCGAGCGTTGCGCCGCCGTGCGTCACTGGAAGCGTGCCATCGAGATCGCCGTTGAGATGGAGGTTGATACGATGAACTCCGAGTTCGGGCGGGGGCCGCATCCGGACAAGGGCTCCTGCTACTGCTGCCATACCGGTTCGATGATCGAAACCTGTGAGGACGCGTGGTGGCGCTCGATGGAGGAGCTGGTGCCGATCTTCGAGAAAGAGGGCATTAGTTTGCATATCGAACCGCATCCTGAGGATTGGTGCGAAACCCTGCAGCCCGCCGTCGACATCATCCGGACCGTCAATTCCAAGCGCGTGAAGTTCCTCTATTGCGCGCCGCACACCTTTTATTTCGGCGATGACACCAAGGCGATGCTTCGCGAATGTGCAGATGTCCTGGCACATGTGCATGTCGGCGATACCTTCAATCACAAGGCCTCGTCCGGCCTGCGCTATATCCTCAATCCGCCGGGCACGAACGCCCGCGTGCATCAGCATCTCAACATAGGCCAGGGCGAAGTTCCCTGGGACGACTTCTTCGCTACGCTCGCCGAGATCGGCTTCGACGGGATCATGAGCTCCTGCGTCTTCGCATGGGAGGACAAGGCCGACGAATCCGGCCGGTTCATGCGGCGGAAGATGCAGGAATACGTCGACAGCCACTGGAAGAAGTAGTCGGGGCGGAAAGCGAGGAGCGTCCATGCTGAACGGTGAGAGATTGATCCAGCGCCCGCTTCGCTGGGGAATGGTGGGCGGTGGGCGGACGGGCCAAGTGGGCTACAAACACCGGACCGGCGCGCTGCGGGACAACACGGCCTATACGCTGGTGTGCGGGGCCTTCGATGTCGATGCGGCGCGCGGACGGGATTTCGGCATCAATATCGGCGTCGATGGCGAGCGCTGCTATCCCGATTACCGGACCATGATCGGCGAAGAAGCGGGACGGCCGGACGGGGTGGAAGTCGTCACGGTGGCGACGCCCAACCACACGCACTTCGAGATCACGAAGGCCTGCCTCATGGCCGGACTTCACGTCATCTGCGAGAAGCCTCTTTTCTTCAAGGTTGAGGAATGTCGCGAGATCGAGCGGCTCGCCACCGACAAGGGGTTGATCGTCGGTGTCGCCTACACCTATTCGGCCTTTCCCATGCTCCTGCAAATGCGGGCCATGGTCGCGAAGGGCGTGCTGGGTGAGATCCGCATGGTCGACCTCTGCTACATCCACGGCTTCAATTCGGCTGACGACTCCAACGCGTCCGAAGCGCAGAGGTGGCGGACGAACCCGGCAACGAGCGGGCCGACATTCGTGCTTGGCGACCTCTCCACACACACTTATTACCTGAGCCAGATGGTGCTGCCGCATATGAAGGTCACCAGGCTTCTGTGCGACCGGCAGAGCTTCGTCAAGTCGCGCGCGCCGCTCGAAGACAACGCCTATGTGCTCTTCCACTACGACAACGGCGCCGTCGGCCGCCTGTGGTGTTCGTCGGTCTGTGCGGGCTCGATGGACTCCCAGACGATCCGGATCGTCGGCTCGCAGGCCAGCCTCGTCTGGCGCGACGCCCATCCTAACGAGCTCTGGCATGAAATGCAGGGCCGGCCGGCTCAACTCATGAGCCACGGCATGCCTTACCTCGACGAGCTGTCACTTGGCAGCGATCGGATGGGCGGCCTGCATGCTGAAGGCCTTGGGGACTCCTGGGCGAACGTCTATCTGCGCCTCGCGCAGGCAATCGACGCGAAGCGGCGAGGCGACCAGGCTGCGCTCGATGGCCTGATCTATCCCGGGATCAACGACGGTACCGAAGGCGTCCGCTGGATCGAGAACTGCGTGCGCTCCGCCAACGCTGGTTCGGTGTGGGTGGATTTTCGGTGAGGGGCCGGGGATGATCAAGCCGATCACCATCACGACCGCGCCCTGCTGCTGGGGCGTCGACGACGTCAGGAATCCCCACCTGCCGGCGTGGGAAAAGGTGCTTGACGAAGCAGCGGAGGCCGGGTTCGGTGGTCTCGAGCTCGGGCCTTACGGCTACCTGCCGCTCGATGCGGCCCGCGTCTCGGACGCGCTTGAGCGGCGCGGGCTCAGCATCGTCGCAGGGACCATCTTCGATGATTTGGTCTCGCCGGAAAACCGTGACAATTTGCTCCGGCAAACTGATGAGATTTGCGCGCTGATCGTGAGCCTTCCAAAACCCGTGACCCATGATGGCCAGCGTCATGAGGCGCCATACCTCACGGTCATGGATTGGGGACACGACGCGCGCGACTTCGCGGCCGGCCATTCGGATCGCGCACCGCGCCTCGCGGCGAGCGGGTGGCGAAGCATGGTCGAGACCATTCGCGCGATTGCGGCGCTCGCCCGGGACAAATACGGCGTGCGCGCCGTGATCCATCCCCACGCCGGCGGCTACATCGAGTTCGCCGACGAGATCGAGCGCATCGTTGCGGATGTTCCGTCCGAGCTTGCCGGCCTCTGCCTCGACACCGGCCATCTCGCCTATGCGGGCATGGATCCGGTCGAGGTGCTGTGGCAATACCGTGAGCGCGCCGACTACATCCATTTCAAGGACATTGACCCAGGCGTCTTCAGTACCGTGATGAACGAGCGTATCCGTTTCTTCGATGCTTGCGCCAAAGGCGTGATGTGCCCGATCGGCAGAGGCAAGATCGCCTATCCGGCTATTCGGACTTTGCTCAGCGACATCGGCTATGGCGGTTACATCACGATCGAGCAGGAGCGCGACCCCCGCAATACCAGCTCGATTCTCGACGATCTCGCGGCCAGCCGCGATTTCCTGCGGCGAGCAGGCTTCTAACGCAACCGAACAGAAAGTGAGACCAGCAATGACAGTCAAGATCGGCGTGATCGGCTCGGGAGCCATCGGCCGCGACCATGCCCGCAGGATCAATAACGTGCTCGCGGGAGGTCGGATCGTTGCCGTTACCGACGTCAACCGGGCGGTGGCGGAGGCCGTCAAGGCGGACGTGGCGCCGGATGCGGCGATCTACGCGACGGGGGAGGAACTGGTCACGGCGAAGGACGTCGATGCGGTTCTGGTCACGTCCTGGGGCGCGACGCACGAGCAGTATGTTCTCGCAGCCATTGCTGCCGGCAAGCCCTGCTTCTGCGAGAAGCCGCTCGCCACGACGGCGGAGGGCGCGCGGCGGATCGTCGATGCGGAGGCGGCTCTCGGCCGCCGGCTCGTGCAGGTTGGTTTCATGCGCCGCTATGATGCGGGCTACGTCGCCCTCAAGGAGGCGATCCGGACGCGAACGGGCGCGCCGATCATGGTCCATGCCGCCCATCGAAACCCCACGGTGCCCGAGGCCTACGTCACGCCGATGGCGATCCACGACACGCTGATCCACGAGATCGACGTGCTGCGCTGGCTGCTCGACGACGACTACGTCTCGGCCCGTGTGCTGTTTCCGCGTCGAGCCACGCGGTCGCATGCCAAGCTGCGCGACCCGCAGGTGGTGGTGCTCGAAACGAAGAAGGGCGTGCTGATCGACGTCGAGATCTTCGTGAACTGCCACTACGGCTACGACATCCAGTGCGAAATCGTGGGCGAGGACGGAACCGCGCGCCTGCCCGAGCCCATGGCGATCGAGCTGCGGCTCGGCGCGAAATTGCAGAACGACATCCTGACCGATTGGAAGGACCGTTTCGTCGCAGCCTATGACGTCGAGCTTCAGGACTTCCTGAAGGCAGCGGCGGAGGGGACGGCAACGGGTCCGAGCTCCTGGGACGGCTATGTCGCGGCGATCACCTCTGATGCCTGCGTTGCCGCGCAGGAAAGTGCAGGCGCGCTCGTCGCCATCACGATGGCGGACCGGCCGTCGCTCTACCGCTGACGAGGAGCCGGCCAATGAAGAAACTCGACGTCATCACGATCGGAAGATCCTCGGTCGATCTCTACGGCGCGCAGGTCGGCGGGCGGCTCGAGGACATGGGATCGTTCAACAAGTACATCGGCGGCTCTCCGACCAACATTGCCTGCGGGGCGGCGCGGCTCGGGCTGAAGTCCGGGCTGATCACGCGGGTGGGCGACGAGCACATGGGCCGGTTCATCCGCGAACAGCTCCAGCGGGAAGGCGTCGACGTGCAGGGGGTCAAGACCGACCCCGCGCGTCTGACTGCCTTGGTGCTGCTCGGCATCCGCGACGAGGACCAGTTCCCGCTGATCTTCTATCGCGAGAATTGCGCCGACATGGCTCTCTCCGAGGACGACATCGAGGAGGCCTTCATCGCCTCCGCGCGCGCGGTCGTGCCGACCGGTACGCATCTGTCGAACCCGCGAACCGAAGCCACCGTCCTCAAGGCGCTGCGGCTCGCCCGCGCCCACGGCGCCCGCACCGCGCTCGACATCGACTATCGCCCGAACCTCTGGGGCCTCGCGGGCCATGGCGCCGGTGAAAGCCGCTTCATCGAAAGCGCGACGGTCACCAGGAAGCTCCAGGGCGCGCTCCATCTCTTCGACCTGATCGTCGGCACGGAGGAGGAATTCCACATTGCCGGCGGCTCGACCGACACGGTCGCCGCGCTGCGAGCTGTCCGCGCGCTGACCCCGGCGACGCTGGTTTGCAAGCGCGGGGCGAAGGGGGCGGTCGCCTTCGCTGCCGCCATCCCCGACAGTCTCGACGACGGCGAGATGGGCCCGGGATTCCCGATTGAAGTCTTCAATGTGCTTGGCGCCGGTGACGGCTTCTTCGCCGGGCTGCTGCGCGGTTGGCTCGACGACGAGAGCTGGCCGAAGGCGCTCGAATACGCCAATGCCTGCGGCGCCTTCGCGGTCAGCCGCCACGGCTGCACGCCGGCTTATCCGTCCTGGGAGGAGCTCCGGTTCTTCCTCAAGCGCGGCATCACGGTGAAGGCGCTGCGCCACGACACCGAGCTCGAACAGATCCACTGGGCGACAAATCGGTCGGGCGACTGGTCGGAATGTCGGGTGTTCGCCTTCGACCATCGGTCGCAGCTCGAGCAGATGGACGGCTACACGCTCGCCAAGGGTGGCGCCTTCAAGGAGCTGTGCCTCAAGGCCGCGCTCGAGGTGCAGGGCGGGCAGCCCGGCTACGGCATCCTTTGCGACAACCGCACCGGTCGGCGCGCGCTCCACGCTGCCTCCGGTTCGGGCCTCTGGATCGGCCGGCCCTGCGAATGGCCGGGCTCGCGGCCACTCTCCTTGGAGCCGGAGCTCGGGGCCGACTGCGGCGGCCTCGGTGAGTGGGCGCGCGAGAACGTCGTGAAGGTGCTCTGCTTCTGCCATCCGAACGATGACGTTGCGACGCGCGCGGCGCAGGAAGAGAGCGTCAAGCGCCTGTTCGAGGCATCACGGCGCAACAACCTCGAGTTCCTGCTGGAGATCGTGGCCTCGAAGGTCGGGCCGGTCGACGATGCGACGACGGCAACGCTGATCCGGCAATTTTACGCCGCCGGCATCTATCCCGACTGGTGGAAGCTCGAACCGCTGGCGAGCGCAGCCGCCTGGGATGCTGCCTGCAAGGCGATCGAGGCGCACGACCGCTTTACCCGCGGCATCGTCGTGCTCGGTCTCGATGCGCCCGAGGCCGAACTCGCCGCCAGCTTCCGCGTCGCCGCCAGCTTCCCGCTGGTGAAGGGCTTTGCGGTCGGGCGCACCATTTTCGGCGAGGTGGCGCGGGCGTGGTTCAAGGGTGAGACGTCCGACGAGGCGGCGGTCGCCGAAATGGCACTGCGCTACCGCCGGCTCTGCGAGATCTGGGACGAGGCGCGCGCAACCGCGGGGGAGAAGGCGGCATGACCAAGACGATCCGACTGACCGCGGCGCAGGCCATGGTGCGCTGGCTCTCGGTGCAGATGACGGAAGAGGGCGGGCGCTTCATCGAGGGTGTCTGGGCGATCTTCGGCCACGGCAACGTCGCCGGTCTCGGCGAGGCGCTGCACGGCATCGGCACGGCGTTGCCGACCTGGCGCGGCCAGAACGAGCAGACGATGGCGCATACGGCGATCGCCTATGCCAAGACCATGAAGCGCCGCAAGGCGATGGCGGTGACCTCGTCGATCGGCCCCGGCGCCACCAACATGGTGACGGCGGCCGCGCTCGCGCATGTCAACCGCCTGCCGGTCCTGCTCATCCCCGGCGACGTGTTCGCCAACCGTCGCCCGGACCCCGTGCTGCAACAGGTCGAGGATTTCGACGACGGCACGGGCTCGGCCAACGACGCCTTCCGGCCGGTGGTGCGCTACTTCGACCGCATCACGCGGCCCGAACATCTGTTGACCGCGCTGCCGCGCGCGCTGGCCGTGATGACCGATCCGGCCAATTGCGGGCCGGTGTGCCTGGCCTTCTGCCAGGACGTCCAGGCCGAGGCCTACGATTATCCGGAAAGCTTCTTCGAGCCCAAGATCTGGCGCATCCGCCGGCCGCGGCCGGACCCGCGCGAGGTCGAGGAGGTCGCGGGCCTGATCCGTGCCGCCAAGAAGCCGGTGCTGATCTCAGGCGGCGGCGTGGTCTATTCCGGCGCCGAGGCGACGCTCGCCGCTTTCGCCGCGAAGCATAACATCGCCTTCCTGGAGACCCAGGCCGGCAAGGGGGCGAACGCCTGGACCGATCCCCTGAACTTCGGCTCGCCCGGCGTGACCGGTTCGGAATGCGGCAACGCGCTTGCGTCCGACGCAGATCTCGTCATCGGCGTCGGCACGCGCTTTCAGGATTTCACGACCGGCAGCTGGGCCCTGTTCAAGAACGGCGCCCGCAAGCTCGTCTCGATCAATCTGCACGGCTACGACGCCACCAAGCACGGCGCGATCGGTGTTGTCGGCGATGCCAAGGTGGCGCTCGAACAGCTCTCGGCTCTGCTCGGCGGCCACAAGGCGCAAGCCCCGGACGCCGCTTCGCGCACCGCCTGGCACGCCAAGGTGAAGGCGGTGACGGCCGCGCCGGAGGGGACCGCCAACGTCCTGCCGACTGACGCGCAGGTGATCGGCGCAGTGCAGCGGGTCGCGACCGAAAAGACCGTCGTCATGTGCGCCGCCGGCACCATGCCGGGCGCGCTGCAGGTTCTGTGGCAGGCGGCAGCGGGTGGCTACCACATGGAGTACGGCTATTCCTGCATGGGCTACGAGGTCGCCGGCGCGCTCGGCATCGCGCTCGCCGCGCCGGACAAGGAGGTCGTCTGCTTCGTCGGCGACGGCTCCTACATGATGGCGAATTCTGAACTTGCCACCGCCGTCATGAGGCGCATCCCGTTTACCGTCGTTCTGACCGATAACCGCGGCTATGGTTGCATCAACCGTCTGCAGATCGAATGCGGCGGAGCCGAGTTCAACAACCTGTACAAGGACTGCGCCGTTGAGGAGCAGCCCGAAATCGACTTCGTCGCACATGCTCGAGCCATGGGCGCCTGGGCGGAGAAAGCATCGGACATCGCCAATCTGGAAGCGCTGATCATCGCGGCGCGCGCGCGAAACAAGCCTACTGTCATCGTGATCGATACCGACGCCGTACCCGGTACAGGCGCCGGCGGACACTGGTGGGACGTGGCCGTTCCGCAAGCCGGTGGTCCTGAGCGTCTTGAGCATGCCCGAGAACGGCACGAAGCCAACGCGCAACTTCAGCGCACTTTTGATTGAGGTCCCTCATGATCCTGTTTGGTACTAACCCAATCGCTTGGTCGAATGATGATGACTGGAGCATTGGCGATCATCTCACGCTCGAAGACTGTCTGAGCGACTGCCAGAAAATCGGGTTCGACGGCATCGAAAAGGGCCACAAGATGCCTGATGAGGGGCAGGCGCTCAAAGCGAAGCTCGCAGAGTACGGTCTGCGCTTTGCGGCCGGCTGGCACTCGACCAATATTCTCGTGAACGATATCGATGCTGAGAAGAAGAGCCTTCAGCATTTCATCGACATGGTAAGAGCCGCCGGTGGAGATCACATCAACGCGTGCGAGTGTTCGAACACAGTGCATGGCAATGACCGCGAGGCGGTCAACGACCGCCCGATCATGACAGATGAACAATGGGAGCGCTTCTCGAAAGGATATGAGGAGCTCTCGAAGTACGCCCATGGTCAGGGTGTGAAGATGGGGTATCATCATCACATGGGTACGATCATTGAAAGCGGCGCCGACATCGATCGCTTCATGGAAATGGCAGGTCCCCATACCCGGCTATTGTTCGACACGGGCCATGCCTTTTTCGGAGGTGCTGATCCATCGCAAATGGTGCGCAAATATATCGACCGCATCACTCATATCCATTGCAAGAACATCCGTCCCCCGATCATGCGGCAGGTGCGTGAGCACGGTTTGAGTTTTCTCGAAGGTGTGCGGCGCGGAGCCTTCACGGTGCCGGGCGATCCCGAAGGCTGTATCGACTTTGAGCCGGTGCTGACGATTGCCGCTCAACATGGGTATTCGGGCTGGATCGTCATTGAGGCCGAGCAGGACAGCCGGGTCCGCGAACCGCTCAAATATCAGGGTCTGGGCTTGCGCACGCTCAAGGAGATCGCCGCGCGTGTCGGCCTCGCGTAGATCGTGCGGGTTAGCGCCAACCTAGCTGAACCAGCATGCGGCGCTTCAGGAGAAAAATATGGCGGAACTGCTACGCAAACCCTTTGGTACCCACGGGAAGGTGCATGAAATCACGCCGCAATCCGCAGGCTGGCGATATGTCGGCTTCTCGCTTTACCGGCTGCGCCAGGGCGAGCAGGCCGCCGAGGCGCAGGGCGATCGCGAGGTGATCCTTGTGATGGTAGAGGGCAAGGCCGCCTTTACCGGCTGTGGGCATGACTGGGGTAGTCTGGGCGAGCGGATGGACGTCTTTGAAAAGACCCCGCCACACTGCCTCTATCTACCCAGCGGCGCCGCGTGGCAGGCAACTGCCGAAACAGATTGTACAATCGCCGTCTGTTCGGCTCCTGGCAGGGGTGGCCACGCGGCGCGGCGCATTGGTCCGGACGGAATCACGCTGATCGAGCGTGGCAAGGGGACGAACACGCGCTACATCAACAATATTGCGATGGAGAACGAGGATTATTGCGATAGCCTTCTCGTAACCGAAGTGTTCACGCCTGCGGGCCACTGGTCGAGTTACCCCTCGCATCGTCACGACGAAGATGATTTTCCGCGTATCACCTACCTTGAGGAAACATACTACCATCGCATCAAACCATCGAGCGGTTTCGGTATTCAGCGTGTCTACACCGACGATTTACAACTCGACGTGACGATGGCTGTGCACGACGGCGACGTAGTCCTGGTTCCGCGCGGGCACCATCCCTGCGGCGCACCCCATGGCTTCGAGATGTACTATCTCAACGTGATGGCCGGCCCTTTGCGCAAATGGCGTTTCCTGCCGAGCCCGGCGGTCGAATGGATCATGAAGCGTGATGCCTAAAATGAGGACGCCTGGTCATCCGGAGCGCAGATCCGAGATCAGGTCAATTCTGTCCTCGAGAAGGTGACGTCCAGCTTCAACGTCTCATCTTTGACAAGGAAAAGGCACCAACTTGGTAAGGTCGACTGCCTCTTTCTAACCATTGGTGAAGCCCGCAACTTTCAAGCCTGATGAAGCCGCCTCGGAGCGAGCCGGGTCGGTTCTAATTGGGCAACGCCAAGACGTAGTCGCTGCGGCGATTACCGTGAAGCTTCTGTTCGAAGCAAAATCCGCAGGGCTTGGCGCAGAGATCGGTTGCGGCGAACCAGGCGCACCCAGCGCGTTGGCCGCATGTCGACGCCGACGACAATCTCTATCGCACGACCCTATCGCACGATGATGACGGCCGCATGCGGCCGGATCAGTGTCCTCAAACGTTCGTTCGGGCCGATCTCCCATTGACAGTCGGTCAATCTGATAGAATTATAACAAACTAAGTTGCGATAATAACAAAATGTCACCATCGTACCAGAGGTGGGACTACGACGGAGGAGAGCTTGGAGCCGTCTGGTTCGGTTGCCGCACGGCCTCCGACGCCGCTTGTGATGGTCAACGGCATCAACAAGCGCTTCGGTGGAGTGCGTGCGCTGCGCGACGTAAATCTCGAGGTGCGAGCCGGCGAGGTACACGCGCTGCTGGGCGAGAACGGCGCCGGAAAATCCACACTGATCAAGATACTGAGCGGTGTTCATGCCCTCGACAGCGGCACGATCGAGATTGCGGGCAGGCCAGTGGCGTTCGACCGTCCGGCAAAATCGCGCGAGGCGGGGATTGCCGTCGTCTATCAGGACCTGAGCCTGGTTGAATCGCTTAGCGTCGCTGACAATCTGCTGCTCGGCCGCGAGCCGCGCATGCGTTTCGGCTTCGTCCGCAAGCGAGAACTGATGGCGCAGGCCACAGCATTCCTGGCGGAACTCGGCATACCCCTGGATACGAAAGCGACGGTCGGCTCGCTGCCGTTCGCCTTCCGCCAGATGACGGAGATCGCAAAGGCGCTAATGGGCGAGGTGCGGTTGCTCATCCTCGATGAGCCGACATCGTCGCTGACGTCGGACGAAGTCCGAATCCTGTTTGATGCGATCGGAAAGGTGACGCGGCGGGGGGTCGGCGTGATCTATGTGACCCATCGGCTCAACGAGGTCTTCGAGATCTCGCAGCGTGTCACAGTGCTCCGTGATGGGGCCAATGCTGGCACGTTCGTCACCGTCGATACCGACATGAAGCGGCTGGTGAATGCGATCGTCGGAACCGATCGACTGACGCCCGCAGCGGCGTCGCGCGCCGAGCCCGCGGCAAAGCGCGCGTTCGATCCGTCGTCGGTCTTGTCTCTGTCGGGTGCGTTCAATGACCGGCTACGATCCGTCGATCTGTCCGTGCTGAAAGGCGAGATCCACGGCCTCGCCGGATTGATCGGCAGCGGACGCACGGAGATTCTGGAGACGGTGTTCGGCCTCCGGCCACTCGACAGCGGCACAATTGAGATCGAGGGCCGGCGCTGGTTGCCGAAGAGCCCGGCCGATGCGATCGATCAGGGTATCGCGCTAGTGCCGGAAGATCGGCACGTGCAGGGTCTGGTCCTGGACCATTCGATCGAACGCAACGTCACCCTGTCACGAATTCCCTATTTCTCGCGGTGGGGCTGGATGCAGCAGCACGCCGCCGCCAAGCGTGCGGCGGCCGCGATCACCAAGCTTGCCGTTAAGGCGCAGGGTGCCTCCAGCTTGGTCCGGACACTCTCGGGCGGCAACCAGCAGAAGGTCGTGTTCGCAAAATGGAATGATCCGCGACCGCGCGTCCTGCTTCTGGACGAGCCGACGGTTGGCGTCGACGTGGGCGCACGGGAGGAAATTTACGGTGTAATCCGGAATGCCGTTCGTGACGGCACCGGCGTCCTCGTCGTCTCGTCCGATCTCGTCGAATTGATCGAGCTCTGCGACCGCATCTCAGTGATCGTCAATGGCCATGTGGCTCGAACGCTCATGCGCGGGGAGATCGACGATGCCGAAGAGCTCCAC